>CBDUSM010000067.1:0-6643 GCA_965369825.1 uncultured Bacteroidales bacterium | reverse complement strand
CCGAATAAAAGCTTAGATATGAAATTCCCTTATATACCAGAAGAATTTTTAAGACATTTTGTGAGAGGCATTTTTGATGGTGATGGTTCTGTGTATGTAGATCGAAAAATTCTAAGAGTTAAATTAATGTCTGGATCTGAAAATTTTATAACTACTCTTAATGCAGAATTAAACAGTAATGGGTTTCCTTATAGAAAAATTGATGTCTCATACGTAATTAAAAATGGTAATAAAAAGCCAGTCGCTCATATTATTTGTTATAGTTCAAAAAAAGATATTATCCGGTTCTTCAATTTCATATATGAAGATGTATCTCTTGAAATGCTTTATAATCGTAAAAAAAATATTTTCCTGTCCAACTGGGAAAAGCTAATATATAAAAATAGCCTATAATTAATATTATGTTAAATAGACTTTTTAATAAATAAGGAGAGCAAATATAACTCTTCACTCTCCTATCCCATTTCCTGTCAACTGTCAACCGTCAACTGTCAACTGTCAACCGTTAACTGTCAACTCAAGCTAATATTACATACTTTTCAATTTCTCATCAACAGCCTTGAGTTTCTCGTCAAAACCACCAATCCTGGCATAAATTTCTTTAAGGGTTACCAATGTACTTGTATCTTCAGGATCAATTTCAGCCGCTTTTTCAAGATAAGGCATACCATTCCGCAATAAATCAAATGCCTCATCCTTCATAACATCATATGCAGGATCCCCTAATTTAAGCTCATTGGCAATGCTCATAATTTCTGAAGCCTTGTTAACGTAAATAGCTCCTATGTTATAATTTGCATTAAAATAATCAGGATCTAATTCAATCGCGTTGATATATGCCTTTACAGCAGCATTAAAAGCTTTTTCTCTAACCTCATCGGTTTTAGAAGTATCATCAACAATAATATTATATTGCGCGCCCACAGCAAAATAAATAGTAGGGTTATCTTTTTGAACCTCCAGGGCTAATTGCAGGCTCTTCAAAGCCTTTTCTGAGTCACCTTTGTCGAGGTAAAGATTCGTTTCAGCAATGATAATATTTATATCCCCTGGAAAACGATCTCGCCCTATTGAAATTACCGCTAATGCGTTATCATAATCATCTCTCCCTTTGTAAATATTCGATAATGCCGGATAAATAACCGGGCGTTCATACCCAATTTCAATCAGTGTGCTGTAAAGCTCTATAGCCTTATCCATATCATCACCGTATTCAGCGCAAAAAGCAGCATTATACGTGGCAAGCGAATCAAGTCCACCAAAACTTTCGTTAATCTCTTTCGAAGACAGAAATGAGTTACTGGCTTTAATAAACTCATCAGCTTCATAATAAGCAAGTGCTTGGTGATAATATTGTATTGCAATGTTATTCAGTAAGTTAAATTGTATTTTCTCTTTGTATTCATCTTTTTCATCCAATTCAAGCGCTTTTTTATACCCATCATAGGCAATATCCAGTGCATTATCAGCTAGTTTCTTATAATCCTCATCTTCTGATGCGTAGAGCTCCTGATAAATATTACCAAGGTAAAACCACGTTTTGGCTTTATTCATAGTTTTTTCATGTTGAGCGGCAAGATCAATATTCTCTTTGGCTTTGTCTAACTTCCCGTTTTTAAAATAGTTATAGGCACTTTGAACTTTTGCACTTTGGCCAAAGGTTAATGTAACAGACATTACCACCACTAATAAGAATACAACTTTTTTCATATCATTAACTTTTTAATATTTGATATTTAGTATTTATATTATTTCTGAAGTGATACATAATCAAATCACAGCCAATATTATGCCAATTTTACAAATGTAACTAATCAGTGCCTTGAGTTTGGAGTACATCTGTATCATCACCATCAGGGGCTTGCGAGTCGTGTGGTTCTTGCTGTTTTTCAGCTCCCACCGCACTGCTTTCATCGACATCATCGTCCTTCTCATCTTGATGTTCAACCTGTGCAACGGCAGCAATGGCGTCACCTTCTTTGATATTGATTAGTCTGACTCCCTGTGTTGCTCTACCTATCACCCTTAAACTAAAAACATCCAAACGAATAACTATTCCTGACTTGTTAATGATCATCAGATCATCGGTATCAAGGACAGCCTTAATAGCAATCAGATCTCCCGTTTTTGGTGTAATATTAATTGTTTTAACGCCCTTTCCTCCCCTATTGGTAACCCTGTAATCATCAAGACTGGAGCGTTTACCATATCCATTTTCAGAAACAACTAAAACATCATAATCGGTATTTTCAATACAGATCATTCCAACCACTTCATCAGCGAAGCGTGATAGCCTGATGCCTCTTACCCCTGAAGCGCTCCTTCCTGTTGGCCTGACAGTTTTCTCATTAAACCGGATGGCTCTACCCGATTTCAAAGCAAGCAGGACTTCACTTTCTCCATTCGTTAATTTTGCCTCCAATAATTCATCACCATCTTTAATGTTGATGGCAATAATACCATTCTGTCTTACCCTGGAATATGCTTCTAAAGTGGTTTTCTTAATGGTTCCCTTTTTAGTTGCCAGCAAAATATAATTATTGTTTATGTATTCTGTATCTTTCAGGTCTTTCACATTCAAATATGCCTTTACTGTATCGTCAGGAGGAATATTTATGAGATTTTGAATAGCTCTCCCCTTCGAAATTTTGGTTCCTTCCGGGATTTCAAAAACCCGAAGCCAGAAACAACGCCCTTTTTCTGTAAAGAAAAGCATATAATTATGAGCAGTAGCGATAAAAAGATGTTCAAGGAAGTCCTCTTCCCTTGTATTTGTTCCTTTTGCTCCTTTCCCTCCCCGGTGTTGCCTTCTGTATTCAGCAAGATTAGTACGTTTAATGTAACCCAGGTGCGAAATTGTTATAACAAAGCTCTCATCTGCAATGATATCTTCAATCCTGAAATCCTGAGCTGAATATTCAATTTTAGTCCGTGGCTCATCACCATATTTGTCACTTATTTCTCTTAATTCATCTTTGATGATGTCCATCCTCAAAGACTCATCACCTAATATGTTTTTATAATGCAGAACCTGCTTCATTAACTCACTATGCTCATCTTTAATCTTTTCACGTTCCAGGCCTGTCAACTTTTGAAGGCGCATATCGAGGATAGCTTTCGCCTGGATTTCTGAAAATTCAAACGTTGTGATCAAGCCATTCTTAGCATCCTCAGGTGTTCTTGATGAGCGAATCAGTGCAATAACTTCATCCAAATGGTCCAGAGCAATGAGTAAACCTTCCAGAATATGGGCTCTTTTTTCTGCCTCTTTAAGTTCATATTCAGTTCTCCTGATAACAACTTCATGACGATGATCAACAAAGTATCCGACTAATTGTTTGAGGTTCAAAAGATGAGGCCTCCCTTTAACAAGAGCTATATTATTAACACTGAAGGATGTTTGAAGAGATGTATATTGATAAAGTTTATTAAGAACTACATTCGTTATAACACCTTTTTTCAGTTCATAAACAATTCTAAGCCCATTCCTGTCAGATTCATCACGAATATCAACAATCCCTTCAATCTTCTTATCATTGATCAATTCAGCAGTTTTTCTGATCATTTCAGACTTATTGACCTGGTACGGAATGGAAGTAACAATAATCCGTTCTTTACCATTTTTCTCGTCTATGGTCGACTCTCCTCTGAGAACGATTCTTCCCCTGCCTGTTTCAAACGCATTCTTAACCCCTTCATAACCATAAATAATTCCTCCTGTTGGAAAATCAGGTGCTTTGATAAATTTCATCAACTCCGGGATTGAAATTTCTTTGTTATCAATATAGGCAATTACTCCATCAATAACCTCTTTCAGGTTATGTGGTGGCATATTGGTAGCCATTCCAACTGCAATCCCCGATGCTCCATTAAGCAATAAATTTGGTATTTTGGAAGGAAGTACTGTGGGTTCTTTTAATGTATCGTCAAAATTAAGTTGATGGTCAACCGTATCTTTATTAATATCGACCAACATCTCCTCGGAAATTTTTCGAAGGCGTGCTTCCGTATACCGCATGGCTGCAGGGCTATCACCGTCTATCGAGCCAAAATTGCCCTGACCATCAACCAAAGGATACCGCAACGACCATTCCTGTGCCATTCGTACCATTGCATCATAAACTGAGGTATCACCGTGGGGGTGATATTTTCCAAGCACCTCCCCTACTATTCTGGCAGATTTTTTATAAGCCCGATTAGAAAAAACCCCCAAATCAAGCATTCCATATAATACACGCCGGTGAACAGGCTTCAATCCATCTCTAACATCGGGTAAGGCTCTTGATACGATTACCGACATCGAATAATCGATGTAAGCCGATTTCATCTGATCCTCTATATTAACTGGTATTATTATTTCTCCATCATGCATATTCTTCACCCTTTAAATCATTCAAAATTAAGCATTTAGCTTATTATTTTAGAAACCACGAATTTACGGTTTTTTTTCATATCTATCAAATTCTATGCCTTCTTTTGTTACTAACATGGTAGTGTTGATAATTATTGTGTCGCAAAAATACAAATAATCAATTTGTATTTACTTTTACATTACTGAATAACCCTAAGAATGGCTTATTAATTGCTTAAATAATTTTGTTGTCAGTTATTCGTTTGGAATAATTTTTGTACAGACATTTTATGGTTATACGTTTTTTAATTAACTTTAACCTAATTAATTAATTTAGATCAAAAATATATGGAAGCCAAATTTTCAAAACGGGTTAAAGATGTTCTTAGTTACAGCAGAGAAGAGGCATTAAGGCTTGGAAACGACTATATAGGCGTTGAACATCTACTACTTGGCATGATCAGAGAAGGTGAAGGGCTGGCAATTCAGGTTCTGACATTCCTAGAAGTTGATATTAATGAGATTAAAACCAGCATAGAACATTCAATATCCGGCAAAGATACTTCTCCTTCCGGTAATGATAACATACCCCTGGTTAAGCAAGCAGAACGAGCGTTGAAACTTACTTACCTTGAAGCAAAGCTTTTTAACAGTGAATTGATCGGAACCGAACATCTTCTCCTTGCAATTCTAAAGGACGAGGATAATCTGGTTACTCACTCACTTAATAAGTACAGCATTGATTATCAATCAGTAAGAGAAGAGTTGAAATCTCTCATATCCAATACAGAAGGCATTACACATTTAGATCCGGTTGATGAGATCCCTGGTGGGACAGCAGACGAAGAACAGGAAGAGGGCGGCAAAAGTTATGGAGGCAGTTCTAAAAAATTTACTGACAGTAAATCCAGGACGCCTGTGCTGGATAACTTTGGCAGAGATATTACCAAATCAGCTGAAGAAGGAAAATTGGACCCCATCGTTGGGCGGGAGAAGGAATTGCAACGAATTGCCCAGATCTTATCAAGAAGGAAAAAAAATAATCCTATTTTGATTGGAGAACCTGGCGTTGGGAAATCTGCTATTGCTGAGGGATTAGCTTTACGAATTGTTGAAAGAAAAGTATCACGTGCATTGTTCAATAAAAAAATATTTACACTTGATCTCGCCTCTCTTGTGGCTGGGACAAAATATCGCGGACAGTTCGAAGAACGTATGAAGGCAGTTTTGAATGAGCTGGAAAAAAACCCTGATATTATTTTATTCATTGATGAGGTCCATACCATTGTTGGGGCAGGGAATGCATCAGGTTCACTTGACGCGTCCAATATGTTTAAGCCGGCACTTGCCAGAGGAGAAATACAATGCATCGGCGCCACAACACTGGATGAATATCGTCAGTATATCGAAAAAGATGGTGCCCTGGAACGCCGTTTCCAGAAAATTCTTGTCGAACCGACAACTCCAGATGAAACGGTTGATATATTAAATAATATCAAAGAAAAATATGAAGACCATCACCTGGTTAAATATTCGGATGATGCCTTGAAGGCTTGTGTAGATTTAACAAACAGGTATCTTTCTGACAGATATCTTCCTGACAAAGCTATTGACGCTCTCGACGAATCTGGTGCCCGGGTTCATATTTCTAATATACATGTACCAATAGAGATTATTAATATCGAAAATGAAGTTGAAGAAATTAAAAAGAAAAAAACCAAAGCTATAAATAGTCAAAAATTCGAAGAAGCAGCTGAATACAGGGATAAGGAAAGGAAACTTCAGGAAGAACTTGAATCATTCAAAAGGAAATGGGAAGAAGAATCCAATATACATAGAGAAACGGTGACAGAAGATAATGTGGCAGAGGTGGTTGCCATGATGACAGGTGTTCCGGTTCAACGAATTGCTCAAAATGAGAGTGACCGGCTCGTCAATATGGAAGATGAACTCGCCACCTCAGTTATTGGACAGGAAGATGCTATAAAAAAGGTAGTTCAGGCGATACGTCGCAACAGGGCAGGGTTAAAAGATCCCAATAAGCCTATTGGAACTTTTATTTTTATGGGTCCCACCGGTGTTGGTAAAACACACCTGGCTAAAGTTCTGTCTGAATATCTTTTTGACTCAGTTGATGCACTGGTTAGGATAGATATGAGCGAATACATGGAGAAATTTGCAGTTTCCCGGTTAATGGGAGCTCCTCCAGGATATGTTGGATATGAAGAAGGTGGGCAGCTCACTGAAAAAATCAGAAGAAAACCCTACTCTATCGTTTTACTTGATGAAATA
>CBDUSM010000066.1:0-6656 GCA_965369825.1 uncultured Bacteroidales bacterium | reverse complement strand
TATGGAACCGGCCCTGTTGTTGATCATACAACCGGAACAACCGAAGGCAAATACCTCTATCTAGAACCATCTGTACTTTGTTTTTCCAAGGAAGCCTCATTAATTTCTCCTTGCATAGATCTTCAGGGAATGAATCAGCCGTATTTGAATTTTTGGTTTCACGCTTATGGTAAAGATATTGGCAGGTTGCAGGTTGACCTTTTATCAGGAACAACCATCCACAAAGATATCATGATGCCAATAATTGGTGAACAAGGTAATGTATGGCAAGAAGGGTATGTTGATCTTTCTGCATATAGCGGACAAAAAATAGCTCTTCGCTTTAGGGGATATACTGCTATCGGTCAAAAAGGTGATTTAGCTATTGATGACCTGGCAATTACAGATATTGAAGGCATCAGTCATGCTTTTGGAAAAAATCCCCCAAACCTTCATCTATATCCAAACCCGGGAACAGGTTATTATTTTCTTTCAGTAGCTGACATTGCGGGGAATCCTGTGGAGATTAATATCACGGATATGTTCGGTAAAGTAATTTATAATCGCGCTTTGGAGAACCCTGGTAAAGCCTTTAACTATCAAATAGATATTTCTAATGTTGCCAATGGGATTTACCTCCTGACTTTACTTGATGGAGATACGCTATATCGTGTTAAACTAAGTAAAAGGTAAAGCAGTAACAAAAAATCTTTTCCAGCCTCTTGTTTCATTCACCTTTAATCATTATATTTGAGCCAAAGTTGGTTTTGACTGTTTTATGTAGTGATAACTGCATGTAAAATACCAAATAGTAAGAGGCTGTTTAAATTGTATTTTTAATAAGTGTCACACATTATAAAAACATGTGACATATTGTAGATTTTTTTGAACGATGGATACTTCTCTTGAATTAAAACTAGAGCAGAGATATACCTGCAAAATTTCTGATAGCACACAAGAGGTTATTGCAAGCTGTTCATTAAGTGAGAATGTCTATTTCAACAGAGATTATAACCACCCGGACGATAACCACGCCGTTTCTGTATTGAGGGAGCATGGTGAAAAGATTGGATATATTAGAAATGACAGCAAGCTTGCACGGCATCTCGATGGTGGAGGGGAATACGTGGCAACAGTAAATAAGATTATTGGAGGGCCTAACTTTTTTCAACGGACTTTTGGTTTAAAAGGGAAAGACTATTCCTGTATACTTGAAATTGTATTAAGCGATTTAGACCTTGAAAAACATCAATCGTTTATTACCGGAGATCGTGAGATTTCTAAAATAATTTTACGGGCTGAATCACATACAAAAGATAATCCCAAACTAGCTGTGAAAAACTACCAACAGGCTATTAATGCTATAATTGAATACGATCAGCAAGGAACAAAAGCACAGGCTTGGCGACGCTCTAAAATACCGGTAAACAGACTTTCAATGATGCTGGAAAAGCATGGTAGACTATCTGAGGCCCTTGAAATTATTGACTGGTATCATGGCTATGATGACTATGTTGGTATTGATAAGTATGACCGTGATATGATCCAAAAACGCATGAAACGGATCAGAAAGAAACTGGCAGTTAGCAGTTGACAATGACCAGCGTTTTGGTATGAACAAAAAATGACAGATACAAGCCATTTACCGAGAATAGATAAGAGTGCCAGAAAGCCGCGCAAACATGGATTTATCCTTCATCTTCATCCTGTTTTATTACCAAAGGAGGCCATTAAATTCAATCGTACATTGGGATTGGGTGGTATGGCTGCCCTTTTGTTTGTAATGCAGGCTTTTACGGGCATTTTGTTGAGGTTTGTCTATGAACCCTCCCCGGAAAAGGCTTATGATTCCATTCTTTTTATTCAGCAGAATATTATTTTTGGACAATTAGTCCGTAACATACATCATTGGAGTGGTATCTTTTTTGTAATTATCACTTTCATGCATTTGTTAAGGACCTTTTATTCCCAGGCATTCTTCGCTCCGCGACGGATAAACTGGGTGATCGGTGTTGGATTGTTACTGACTGTTACACTTTCAAATTTTACCGGTTACCTTTTGCCCTGGGACCAGCTAGCCTATTGGGCTATCACTGTTAGTACGAGTATATTGGAATATTTACCTGTTGCAGGTACATGGTTAATGAACATTATAAGGGGCGGCAGTGAAGTAGGTAGTGCCACATTGTTAAACTTCTATACATTTCATACCGGAATACTGCCGGTTATTCTTGCCATCCTGATGGTTTTTCATTTCTGGCGTGTCAGGAAAGCCAAAGGAATTGCCCTTCCGGAAAATATGAAGGATAGGGAAAAAGTGCCAGGCAATCCCAATCTTGTTATGAAGGAACTGGTAGTTGGATTAGTCCTGATTGCATTTATACTATTCCTTAGCGTTTTTTTAAATGCCCCTTTACTGGAAAAAGCAAATCCGGCCTTCAGCCCAAACCCGGCAAAAGCTCCCTGGTACTTTATGGGTGTGCAGGAATTATTGTTGCATTTTCATCCATTATTTGCAGCAATCATCATACCTTTTGTTTTTTTCATAGGGATGTTCTATCTGCCATATGTTTCTTTTAATGATAAAAGGCCAGGCTACTGGTTTGGTTCTGAAAAAGGTAAAAAGCTGGCTATCCGCTCTGCAATTCTGGCATTGGTTATTACTCCTTTAGCAATTCTGGCAGATGAATATTTACTTGATTTTGAGGGATGGATGAAAGGTGTACCAATATTGATCAGCAATGGACTGATCCCATTTATTTTATTATTATTTACTATAACCGGATATATCCTTCTATTAAAAAAACGATATAAGGCATCAAGAATTGAATGGGTCATTGCGCTGTTCACAGTAATCGTGGTTTCATATTCGGTGTTAACAGTTATAGGTATATGGTTTCGTGGGCCTGGAATGAGCTTCATGGTGCCCTGGGAAATAAATTAAGAAATATTTTTTTTTGCGTGGAAAAAGAGATTACTAAAATAAAACGACGGGATTTTATAAAAAACCTTTGGGCAGGATTAGGGATTATTGCCGGGGTAGAGTTTGTTGCTTTGACCTTAAATTTCCTTTCACCCAAAGAGAGAAGAACAGGCGCCGGAAATACCGGCACATTCAAACTGGTAGGAAAGGTTAGTGATATTCCCATGAGCAGCGTTACTCCTTTTAGGAACGGGAGGTTTTACCTGGTGAGATTTACAGATGGAGGGTTTCTTGCACTATCCCTGAAATGCACCCATCTGGGATGTTCGGTTACCTGGGATGAAGAAAACAGTGTGTTTGTTTGCCCCTGCCATGCTTCAACATTCAGTCAGGAAGGAAATGTTATCACTTCACCGGCACCGCGCGCTCTTGATTATTTTCCGGTTATCATTGAGGAGGGCTTCATCAAGGTCGACATCCATAATCCTGTTACGCGAAAGAAATTTAGCAAATCCCAACTGACCTATGCATAAACAAATTGGAAATAATAAACTATGAGAAACTGGAAGACCACCGGTTTAATTGCTACTGCTGTTATAGTAGTCTTATTTCCCATTTATCTTATTAAGGCGATTTACTTTGATCAATTCGGAGTTACTTCAATTGGTGAAGCAGAGCCACAGTTTGTAGGAGGCCATACCTGCATTGAATGCCACAAGCTTGAATACGACCTTTGGCTTGGTTCCCACCATGACGATGCAATGGATATTGCCACCCCTGCTTCCGTAAAGGGAGATTTCAATAATGCGGAATTTGAGTACAATGGGCGCATTCATAAGTTTTACCAAAGGGATGGAAAATATTTTGTTTACACTGATGGGCCAGACGGTGAAATGGCCGAATTCGAAGTGAAATATACTTTTGGAATTGAACCTTTGCAGCAATATCTTGTTCCTTTCGAAGGTGGTAAGTATCAAACCCTGGCTCTCACCTGGGATACGGAAAAAAATGAGTGGTACCACATGGCCGATGTTGTATATCCGGGCCAGGATATTGACCATACCAATTGGCTTCACTGGACCAACCAGGCCCAGAACTGGAACGGAATGTGTGCAGATTGCCATTCAACTAATTTGAAAAAAGGATACGATTTTAAGACAGGAAATTACAATACAACCTGGTCGGAAATCGATGTGAATTGCGAAGCCTGTCATGGCCCGGGTTCATTTCATCTTGATTGGGCCAAATTACCTGAAATGGCCCGCCCGCAGGATAATAATACAGCCCTTATTGTACAAACCAGCAATATTGATAATATTCAATATGTTAATTTATGTGCCCGTTGCCACGCACGCAGAAGCACGTTGAAAGATTATGACTTTAAATGGCATGATCCGCTTGACCATATGATTCCGGCTTTGGTTGGAGAGCCGATGTATTTCGCTGATGGGCAAATAAAGGAAGAAGATTATGTGTATGGTTCATTTACACAAAGCAAGATGTATATGAATGATGTGCGCTGCAACGATTGCCACAACGTGCATAGCCTGAAGCTGGTCAAGGATGGGAATGACCTTTGTTTGCAGTGCCATATAGCTGATGCATACGATACATATGATCATCATTTTCATAAATATGAAGGGGAGGAGGGCGATCCTATTGTGATTGATGGCCGGATAACTTACCAAGTTGGAGAGGGTGCGCTCTGTATCAATTGCCATATGTCAGGGAGGTATTACATGGGTGTTGATTACCGTCGCGATCATAGTTTTAGGGTCCCCAGGCCCGACCTGAGCGACAAGCTCTCAACGCCAAATGCTTGCAACCATTGCCATACCGATAAATCGTCCCAGTGGGCAGCAGGCTTTCTTCTGGAATGGTATGGAAGGAGCATCAGGCCTCATTATGGTACTCCAATTGCTGCCGGCCATCGGGGTGAACCGGGAGCTAAGGACAAATTACAGTCTATTGCAGTTGATGAACTTTACCCTGTTATTGTCAGGGCAACTGCTATTTCATTGCTTGGCGAGGTTTATACCGGCCAATGCGATGAAACCCTGATAACTGCTTTATATAATCCTGAAGCGTTGATTCGACAAACAGCAATCAGAAGCATTTCCCTGTCGGTTGAAAATATCATCGAATTGTTAGCACCATTACTTAATGATTATGTTAAAGCAGTTAGAATGGAAGCTGCCATTAAGCTTTCTTTTATACCGCAAGAACAGATTCCGTCGAAACATAAAAAAACCCTGGAAGCGGCCCTTGAAGAATATAGGATTGCCATGGAGTACTCTGCTGATTTTGCCGCAAGCAGGCATAACCTTGGTAACTATTATTCGAACCGGAACAACCCTGATGAAGCATTACTAAACTTTAAAGAAGCAATAGCAATAGATGATGAATTTTATCCTGCTAAAGTCAACATGGCAATGCTTTATAACCGACTTGGACAAAATGATAATGCAGAGATTATTTTAAAAGATGTTGTTAATAATCATCCTGAAGTACCGGATGCTTTTTATTCTTTAGGTTTATTGCTTGCCGAACAACAAAAATATGAGGAAGCCCTTATATATCTCAAAAAAGCATCCGAACTTATGCCTTATTATGCAAGGATACACTATAATATGGGCTTATTATTGAATTACCTGGGCCGCAAAACGGAAGCCGAGGAGTCGCTTCTGAGAACTGTGGAGATTGAGCCTGATAATATCGATTTTATTTATGCACTTGCCGATTTTTATATAAAAACAGGAAATTTACCCAGGGCAAAGATCTTTGTTGGACAAATAATTGAAAAATATCCCAATCTTCAATTGGGTTATGATTTACTGGATGTTGTAAATCAGAACCTTTAGCTTGCTTAATTAATAAATTTTATTAATCAACATCCCTTTTTTTTTGCATCAGGAATTTAACCCCGGTAATCAACACAACCCCCAAAATGGTTAAGAGACCTCCTGCTAATTGATAATTATGCGGTAAAATTCCAAAGTAAAAGAAAGCCCCGGCAACAACAAACAGGCTTTTAATGCTTCCGAAAATTGATACCCGCCCTGCTCCAATATACCTCATGGCATTGTAATTGGCTACAACCGTAAGAAATGGGCCAAGAACTGAGCCTATGGCAATATTATAAAAAGCCACCCATGAGATTAATAAGGATTGTTTGAGCATGAGCAACATGATAAATGAAAAAACAAAGAGGAAAAACGCCCTGTTTAATGCTTGCAGGGCAGGAGGGAGAGTTAGAATATTTTTTTTAACAACAATGGTTATGATTGAAAATATGAGAGAAGCCAGTATTGCATATTCTGTTCCTTTAATAAATATCTCAGAAATGTTCGAGCTTCCTGTATAGCTGATAATAAATGCTCCGGTGAGGATAAATACAATGCCAATTAATTCCGTGAAGTTAAACCGCTCTTTTAGAAATATCAAACCAAGGGTAATAACAAACATAGGTCCGATATTCCCAAGAAAAGAAACAACAGCAGGATTTTCAACAATATGGATGGCAGTAAAAAAGGAAGTTGTGGCAACTACTTCAAGCAGTCCAATAATGCCTAAAATGAAAAACTTACTCCTGGTAAGATTTATTATGGTCTCTTTTTTACACGTTCTGGCAGCAAAAATCAAGTTCCATATCAGCCCCAAACCAAACCAGTATACACCAAATTGTGCAATATGAACCTCTTGTAAGGCTGCTTTGCTGAAGATGTAAACATTAGATAAAGCCAGCACATAGATC
>CBDUSM010000065.1:0-6714 GCA_965369825.1 uncultured Bacteroidales bacterium | reverse complement strand
GTTCAGTAGTTTTCTCTTCAGATCTCTGATCTAAATATTTCTTTTGGGATGTTTCAACACTTTTTACAAAGTTTGCAATGAGTTGATTATTTTCATCTACTTCTTTATCAAGAATACTTTTCGATTTATTTAAACCAGTACGATCAATAATTGCTAAAGCAATCATCGTTTCTCGTAATTCTTTTAAAACGATTTTTATTTTATGAATGAAATCTTTTCTGGATTCAGCACTTTGCGCTTCACCAAAATTTAAAGCCGAGGATGATGCTGAGCGCATTATCTGATCAGAGAAATAATACCCTGTTTTGGTTTTAGGCAGGTTATCAGTAATGTTATAAATTAATACCGCAAAATTTATTAATCGTTCTTCTAAATCTATTCTGTTCATATGATTTAATCTTTGGTTAACAACTGTTAATCAAAAACAAACCATTTTGTGACCCTGTTTTGAAAAGAAAAACAGATAAATTAAATTCTAAATTACTTCGAATATCGTTATTCGCTATTCGGATATCGTATATCATCTGACTTCGCTCCCATTCGAAAACACCTCCCCCGGAGAAATAAATGATAACTTCCCGTCCGAATCTTCCGCCATCAATATCATCCCCTGCGACTCAATGCCCTTAAGCTTGCGGGAAGCAAGGTTGACTAAAATACAAACCTGTTTGCCTATGATATCTTCCGGCTGATATTGCTCGGCAATACCCGACACCACTGTCCTTCGATCGATACCGGTGTCAACAACCAGCTTCAACAACTTCTTGGTCTTTGCGACTTTCTCCGCCTCAAGAATAGTACCGATGCGTACATCCATTTTGATCCAGTCGTCAAAAACAATGTCTTCTTTGGCAGGAGAAATGGTCTCTTCTTTAGCCTCATTTTCTTGCTTTGTATCAAGCAATTTTTGTACCTGCCTCTCAATCACATCATCTTCTATCTTTTCAAAGAGGAAAAAAGGTTTATTAAGCTGGTGGCCTGACACTAAAAGATCTGTTCTTCCGGCGTCATTCCATTTATGAACCGGAATATTCAACATCTTTGTCAACTTTAAGGAAGAAAAAGGAAGAAACGGTTCTGCAAGAATCGCCAGATTAGCGCATATTTGAAGTGAAATATTTAAAATTGTTTTCACTGATGCCTCATCAGTCTTAATCAGCTTCCATGGTTCTGAGTCGGTAAGGTACTTGTTACCCAGGCGTGCCAGGTTCATCATTTCTGTAAGCGCTTCACGGAAACGAAAATTGTCCAGAGCGTTGCCGATTTTTTCAGGGTATTGTTTTATCTCATGCAATACCCGTTGGTCATTATCGGTAAATACCCCGGGCTCAGGCACTTTCCCGTCAAAATAATTCTGCGTTAAAACAAGTGTGCGGTTGACAAAATTACCCAAAATGGCAAGCAGCTCATTGTTGTTCCTGGCCTGAAAATCCCGCCAGGTGAAGTTATTGTCTTTTGTCTCCGGTGCATTGGTGGTCAGGGCATAGCGAAGCACATCCTGTTTGCCCGGGAATTCCACAAGGTACTCATGCAACCATACAGCCCAGTTGCGTGAAGTGGATATTTTGTCGTTCTCGAGATTCATAAATTCAAAGGCAGGAACATTATCCGGAATAATATACGAACCTTCATGCTTTAACATTGATGGAAACATAATACAATGGAATACAATATTGTCTTTCCCAATAAAATGGATCAGACGGGTATCTTTTTCTTTCCAGTATGGCCTCCAGTCTTTTCCTTTCTCCTTAGCCCATTCCTTTGTGGCAGAAATATAGCCAATGGGGGCATCAAACCAAACGTACAAAACCTTTCCCTCAGCTTCTTCTAACGGCACTTCAACGCCCCAGTCAAGATCGCGGGTCACAGCCCTGGGCTTCAGGCCAAGGTCAATCCATGATTTGCACTGGCCATAAACATTTGGTTTCCAGTCAGTCTTATGCCCCTCGACGATCCATTCACGCAACCAATCCTGATACTTATCCAGGGGCAGGTACCAGTGTTTCGTCTCCTTTTTTATGGGGATGGCGCCACTAAGGGCCGATTTGGGTTTAATAAGTTCAGTAGGGCTCAATGACGTACCACAGTTCTCACACTGATCACCATACGCTTTTTCATAACCACAATGTGGGCATGTACCTGTTATGTACCGGTCGGCAAGGAAAACTTTGTTCTCTTCATCATAATACTGAAGGGAGGTTTTTTCAATAAATTCACCTTTGTCATAAAGGGTTTTAAAAAACTCCGATGCTGTTTCGTGATGTATTGGAGCAGATGTTCTCGAGTAAACATCAAAGGAAATACCAAAGTTTACGAACGATTTTTTGATCATTTCATGGTATTTATTGACAATTTGCTGTGGTGTTACCCCTTCTTTTCTGGCTTTTATGGTGATGGGGACGCCATGTTCGTCTGAACCTCCGATATAGATTACATCTTCTCCTTTCGATCGAAGATAGCGAACATAAATATCGGCGGGCAGGTATACACCGGCAAGGTGCCCGATGTGTATCGGGCCGTTAGCATAAGGCAGGGCAGAGGTTACGGTAGTCCGTTTGTACCAGCGATCATTATTTTTCATACTCTTTGTTGGTTAAATCTTTGTAATCCATGAAAAAATTCCGGACAAAGTTAAAAAATGTGTGGTACAAATCAGAAGTTTTCGGATTAACTGTTGATTAATAGAATTTCAATAGTCCCGTTCTTTAGGGCGGGGAAAGATTGTAGCACATTTACGCCTCTTAATCCCCGCCTTGAAAGGCGGGGTTATTGATAGCTCTTTACATAAAGTTTATAAATTATCAGGATAGAAAAAAATTCAACCTTTGATTTGTATAAATAATTTGTAATTTCGTTTCAGCAGATTATGCGAACTCAACGTGAAAAAAATGATAACGCCTAACTATTTAAAAAAGAACGATAAAGTCGCCATTATCGCCCCAGCGCGCAAAATAACACGGGAAGAGGTTGAGCCCGCCATAAAAACCCTCCAATCATGGAACTTGTCGGTTGTTTTAGGCAAAAACCTTTTTAAATCATTCAACCAATTTGCCGGAACAGACGAAGAGCGTGCTTTTGACCTGCAAGAGGCGGTAGACGATGATTCTGTCAAAGCCATCATTTGCGCCAGGGGCGGTTATGGGTCTGTCAGGATTATCGATAAAATTGACTTTTCTCACTTTGTCAGGAACCCCAAATGGATAGTGGGCTACAGTGATATTACAGCCTTGCATTCACATATTCATACTCATTTTGGTATTGAAACGCTTCATGCCGCCATGGCCATTAACTTCGGGGACAAAAAAATGTCGCCAGAAACATTTGAGTCACTAAGAAAAGCATTGTTTGGAGAACCTCTTTCATATCACATAGACACATCTCCTTTGTCAAAAAAAGGGAAATCATCAGGCATTCTAATTGGGGGTAATCTCTCCGTTTTATACAGTCTGGCGGGAACACCGTCCGACATCGTGACCGGCAAAAAAATCCTGCTGCTGGAAGACCTCGACGAATACCTTTACCATGTTGACCGCATGATGATGAATTTGAAACGCAGTGGTAAACTTAGCAATCTTGCAGGGCTGATCGTCGGAGGAATGACAGAGATGAACGACAACACCGTTCCTTTTGGAAATACAGCCAACGAAATTATTGCTGAAACAGTTGCAGCGTACCATTATCCGGTTTGTTATAATTTTCCCTCCGGACATTCCAACGACAACCGGGCGTTGATATTAGGACGAAATGTAGAACTTCACATCGGCGATACAATGGAGGTGATTTTTGATTCCCACTAATAATCAAATCTCAATACTAAAAATAATTGAGATTTATACCAATTTCAGGGTCACATTCTCGCAAAAAACAGATTAACAGGAAAAAAATCACTTACTGATGGCCGAACATAATGAATTGGGGAAACAAGGAGAAGAGATCGCCACAAAGTACTTACGATCGAAAGGTTTTGTGGTGCTTGAAAGGAACTGGCGGTTTGGAAGGAATGAGGTAGACATCATTGCCAGCGATAACACCTTTTTAGTAATTGTGGAAGTAAAAACACGCTCTTCTGCTGCTTTTGGCGAACCGGAAATCTTCGTTACCCGGCAGAAACAAAAATTCCTGATCAGGGCAACCAATGTATATATCAACTGGAAAAATATTGACCTTGAAACACGCTTCGATATTATCGCCATAACCATAACCAATAGCAAGGCAAAAATAAAACACATCAGGGATGCATTTTATCCTACATTGTGATATTTACCAGAAAAAGATTGAATAATGTCTGCTCTATCCAACTATCAATCATGAAATACCAGCATGGGAATAGTTGATTTTTCAAAGATTTTTTTGGTAATGCTGGGGTTCAGCATTCTGGCAATGATATTTCGCTTATGTGTGGTCATAGAAAGAAGTCCTATATCATGATGCTCAATAAACAGATCCAGGCTATCCATTATACCGGTACTTCCTATCAGGTCACATTCCACTTTATAATCCCGGCAGGCATCATTAATAATATCTTTCAGGCCTTCTAAGTATAGTTCTTCCCATGGTTCCGTGTGTTCTGTTTCAAAATGCACACAGAAAATTTTCATGTCAAACGGTGCCACAATACTCATCAGTTTTCTTAGAGAGGATGGATCGGAGTCGTCAAAATCAGTGGCATACAAAATGTTACTAATCGATTTCATGTTTGAATAGGTGAATTCAGAGGGTATTGCCAATATTGGAACATCACTATTCTTAAAGATTTTTGCAGTAACACCGCCTACAATATCATTAATGTTTTCTCCTTTTCCTTTTGTACCCAAAACAACCAGTCCCGGCTGGTATTTTCTGTTCAAGGTCAGGATCTCATCGGCAATAATTCCGCTGGTCATGGAATAATTAACTTTCACTCCTTTAATCTTTTTTTGCTTGATCTGATCCTTCAGGATCTGGGCCTGACTTTTTAAGGCTTCTTCCGCATATGACTCAACCTCCTTGAAGTATTCATCAAGTTTCGCCTGGTAGGCATAGATGTCGTCGTAAAACTGAATATCCACCGCCGGGTTAAAATAAACATGAAATAAATGTATTTCCGCTTGTAGTTTTTCAGCAAAGCCCAGTGCAAAAAGGCAGGCATTTTTTGAGGGCTCAGAGAAGTCAACCGGAACGAGAATTTTCTTGATCGGTAAAGTTTTTTTTCGGGGATTTATTACTTTATCTAACCGCTTTTTGATATCATCAAGTATCTGCAAGGCATGATCTGCATCGTTATTGCTAATCCAAACCTCCACACCACTACCAATGTCAGGTTGTATCAGGTTTACATTCTTCAAAAAACATTCAATACCAGCTAATTCCAGATCGCTTTTAAATAAAATAGCTTCTGTGTAATTTAAGGCAACAATTTTGATTAATTCTTTTTTCATGATTTCATATTTAATGATATTGTAAAATTAGTTAATCTGACGAAATAATACAAGTGAAAGGGTATTAATATTTTATACCTTTGCAGCGATATTTTTTTACGATGGAAAAAGACAAGCGACATAAAACCGGCAAACCCCGAAAAATTCACCCAATAAAACCAGGTGAGGAACTTATCCGGCTTAATAAATATATTGCCAATGCTGGTATTTGCAGCCGGCGGGAAGCCGATAATCTGATAACCGCAGGTATAATCAGGGTTAATGGTAAAGTTGTTACCGAGTTAGGTACAAAAATTTCAAGAAAAGATAAAGTTCTATATGGAGATGAACTTATCAGGCCGGAAAAAAACGTTTATATTTTACTTAATAAACCAAAGGGTTATATCACGACTGTTGAGGACCCATACCATCGTAACACGGTCATGATCCTTCTCAAGGGTGCTGCAAAGGAAAGGATCTATCCGGTAGGACGACTGGACCGTAACACCACCGGCCTTTTATTATTTACCAATGATGGGGAATTAACCACTAAACTTACACATCCAAGCCACAGAATAGAAAAAATTTACCATGTAACGCTCGACCGGAACCTAAGCAAACCAGACATGGAAAAAATTGCCGGGGGAATAACCCTGGATGATGGGTTGATTACGATTGATGAGATTGCATATGTTGAAGGAAAGGGGAAAAAAGAAATCGGCATTCGGATTCACTCCGGTAAAAACCGTATCATTCGCAGGATGTTTGAATCACTGGGATATAAAGTGACAAAATTAGATCGTGTAATCTTTGCCGGACTCACAAAAAAAGATATCCCCCGGGGGAAATGGCGACATCTAAAAGAAAAAGAGATCGACAGGCTAAGAATGCTTAAAAAGAAATAATCCGGAAATATTTTATCACTCATCCAGTTTTATCTTGATTCTGGAGGTAAGAACATCAATGGCAACATGATTGGTGCCTCCCTGGGGAATGATAATATCAGCATATCTTTTTGTTGGGTCAATAAACTGAAGATGCATGGGTTTCACAAAACTTTCGTAGTGCATTAAGACATCTTTGTACGACCGGCCCCGCTCCACAACATCCCTCCTGATAATCCGGATCAGCCGGTCATCGTCATCAGCATCAACATAAATTTTAATGTCAAGGCGTTTTCTAAGCCGTGGATTGGTCAGAATAAGGATCCCCTCAACGATAATAACTTTTCTTGACTCAACAGGTATTGTTTCTGTTGACCTGGCACATGTAAGATATGAATAGATAGGCATATCAATCGAATGGCCATTTTTGAGTT
>CBDUSM010000064.1:0-6718 GCA_965369825.1 uncultured Bacteroidales bacterium | reverse complement strand
ATCGTAGCAATGGAATACCTTACCATCAGTGAAATAATAGCAGGAACACCTCGAGATAATTTAACCCGTGGAAATACCTCTTTTTCTAAAATAAGTTTGATGAATTTTATTATCCATATGGTTATAAAAATCACCAGTATAAACATTAGTATCCCTTTTAAAGAAATAGTCATTTCTCCAACAATCCATTTGCTATTGAGGAAGTTATTTATACCCTCTAACACCTCATCTTCGATATAAAAAAACTTTAAAGTGAACAATAGCCAATATACTATGGCTACTAACCTGATGATGGAATTTATCCTCCGTTCAAGCTTAACGCCATACTCCTCAACAGAGCTGCGGCGTTTTCCTGATCTATCTTTTAAGATAAATAAAAAGACCCCTTCAAAAAATACAACGATAATATAGAACATCAAGGCCAGGGTCAGGCTCCTGACAATACTGGAAGCGAAATCAACGTACCCTAATAAGTTTGTTATAAAGGCAGTAAATAAAACAAGAAGTGAAGGGATCGCAAGAAAAAGAATGTATTTTCCATATTTTGCATGCTCCGAATGGAAAATTGGACTTTGAGGTCTTATCCACCAGGTTATAAGTGAAAACGAGACAAGAATTTCAAGCAGTATATAAATACGGGGTGCCGAGATTACTTCAAGAAAAAGGGATGAGATAAACCAATTCATCAAATAAATGATGACAAGCGCGTAAATTAACCAGTGAAATTTTTTATTCAAAACCCCAATTGCGAGCCATGAAATAGGTATTATCAGTAATAATCCGGCAAATCTATTCACATAAACAGTGGCTGCTGGATAGAGGTGAAAAGTCATAGAAGTGGTAATGAGAAAGGCAATCGCAAAAGGCATAGATAATATTTTAACAAATAAATTATCTTCTTCTTCTTCCCACCTTCTAATTATTCTTCGTATGGCAAGAATTATCAGGTAGATAACGATAAGAGACAACAACTGGAGGATCATTGTGATCTTGTAATTAATCCATAAATCAGTAATTCCTTTAACAATTTCTTTGGAAATTGTTTTAATCTGATATCCAAAGGTCACTTCAGATTCTTCGTTGTCAAATGAAACCCAAATAGGGGGATGAGTTTGCAAAAAAGCCAATTTGTGAGATTTTTTAAAAGAATGCCCACATTGTTCAAGATAAGCAGTTACAGTGGAACTTAGTAAGTCCAAGACAGTTTCATAAGCCAGAATAGCATCCAGATGCTCCTTCACTTCAAGTGATAAGAGGTCAATATCCGTAATTATTTGATCAATACGTTGTTTAACAGCATCCGGAAATTCTTTTTCATCGGCCGTTTCACTGGTGAAATTCCAGGTATTCAAAAGGAAATTTGTTCTTTCCCAGTTTTTTTCAATTGATCTGGATGTCGTTCGAAGGTTTTCCAGCAAGTCATCAATATTGACTTTAACCTGAGATAACTGTCGTTCAAAATCATCTAACACCCTTGGATTAAGTGCATCAATCTCCTCTATCGTGTGCATTTGTGTAAGAAGAAGTAGCGAAGTATCAATCTCTTCAAGTTTGCCTGTAATATATTTAACTACCGAAGTATCTGGTAATTGCTTCCTGATTTCTTTAATAACATTTGTACTAACCGAAATTTCAGACGAAACTTCAATTACAGGAACTGCAATGACTGAATCAGGGGTTTCCCAAATTGTCTCCATCATATCGGTATTAATAATGGTTTGGGCATTTACTGACTGGAAAAGGGGGACATGAAGTATGATAATTGCACAGTACCAGAAAAATGATGTAACAAATGATTTTTTCATAGCTAATAAGATTATTTTTTCAAGGGAGGATTTTGCGCCTCAATCATTTCTTCCTCAGTAATCCATCCCCCACCAAGAGCCTTATATAATTTCACATAGGCATTTAATTGTTTTTGGTAGGTTTCGGAAGCTGAAAGTGCGGCATCGAATAATGATCGTTGCGATTCCAATACTTCAAGATAACTCGTTACTCCTCCATCATATCTTTCTTTGGAAAGCATGTTTGCATTGCTTGCAGCATCGCGTTGCCGGAACCTTGCCTGGGCTTCGTGATTATAGGTTGAAATTTCAACCAATGCATCCTCAACATCCCTGAACGCCTCTAATGCTGTTTGGATATATTGAAGGCTATCCTGTATCATTCGCTGCTTTTCAATTTCAACCCGTCTTTTATTTTTCCCAAAGTTAAAAATTGGCCCCAGCAATCCTGCGCTCATCGACCAGGCAACTGCATCTCCCGAAACCATTGAACTCAGTTCAGGGCTTGCAAGGCCCAGAAAACCTGTCAGACTGATAGACGGCAAGCGTTGGGCCTGAGCAACACCTATCATGGCATTTTGGGCTGCAAGGGTTTGCTCAGCCTGTAATACATCCGGACGTCTTAATAGAAGGTCTGATGGCAATCCTGCGGGAATATCCGGGGGTAACATTTGGTTGATTAATGAATGATCTCTTTCAACAGGTCCGGGATTGTGCCCTAGTAAGATGCTAAGTGCATTTTTGGTTTGGGCGGCAAGTCTTTCATAATATGGAACCGAAGCAGAGGCAATAGCTTCCTGTATCTCTGCCTGATTCAGATCTATTTCCGGAACAATCCCCTTGTCGAAGCGTTGTTGAATAATCCATACTGATTTTATTCTTGATTCAAGGGTTTGTTTTGAGATTTCCAGGCGGGCATCATAATCCAATAAAAGAAAGTAAGTACTGACCACTTCCGATATTAAAGCCAATTGAATGGCCCGGTGGCCAAATTGAGTTGAGAGCAAATCAGCTTTGGCAGCCTCGGTTGACCTGCGGTATTTGCCCCAGAAATCAATTTCCCAGCTAAGGCCCGGGGCTATAAAAAAAGAATTGGTTGGATCGCCTGTTTGATTTCCGAGAAGGTTAGTTCTTGAGGCATCAGCACTATAACCAAATGAAGGGTACAAATCGGCCTTATTATAACCCACTACTGCCCTGGCTTCTTCAATGCGCGCGGCTGCTGTTAAAACGTCTTTGTTTTCTTTCAATGCGGTATGAATAAGCTTCTGTAGCTGCTCATCCTTAAATAATTCCCACCATTTCAGGTTCAATACTGTATCAGCCATCAGGCTGTCGTAACGAAATGCTGTGGGTGCTGTTACAACAGGCCGCTGGTAATTCGGGCCGAGCATACAACCTGAGAGGAAGATAAGGATTAACAGGATAAAAATTATATTTTTTTTCATATTACATAATTTGTATGTGCTTTAAGTGAGGCCTCTTTTTTTTTCATATCCTGCAATTTTACCAATAAGAACGAATAGCATAGGATACATAAAGACACCAAGCAATGTTGCAAGTGTCATTCCTCCTAATAATGCCATCCCCATCACCTTACGGGCTTCAGCACCCGATCCGGATGCAATAACCAATGGAAATACACCAAAAATAAAAGAGAAAGCCGTCATCAATATAGGCCTGAACCTCGATTTTGCAGCCTTAAGAGCTGCATCAAAAAGACTCTTTCCTTTCCTAAATTCTTCGTTGGCAAATTCTACAATTAATATGGCATTCTTCGCAGCCATACCTATCAACATGACAAATGAAATCTGGGTGAAAATATTATTTTCGAAGGCCGGGCTAAATAACCTTGCGGCCCAGAGTGCAAACAATGCTCCGAAAATTGCAAATGGAGTCCCTAATAAAATACTGAGCGGCAATGACCAACTCTCATATTGTGCTGATAAAATCAAGAATACAAAAAGCAATGAGAAAGTAAGTATAACCCCCAATGAACCCGAAGCTTTTTTTTCCTGGTATGACATTGCATTCCAGCTATAACTCATATCATGAGGTAACACTTCAGCAGCAACCTCTTCCAGGGCTTGCATAGCCTGGGCAGAAGTGTAACCCTTGCCAGGCGAACCAGTCACTTCAACTGATCTGAATAAGTTAAACCTGTTGGTGTAATCAGGACCTGAAATAGGTACTATGGTAGCAATAGTAGCCAAAGGGACCATATTGCCATCCTTGTTTTTTATAAAGAAATTATTGATTTGACTCTCCTTTTCTCTATATTCCGGTTCGGCTTGAATATATGTTTTATACAAGCGTCCAAACCGGGTAAAATCATTTACATATGCTCCCCCCATAAATGCACCAACCGTGGTATATAAATCGTTTAATGAAACGCCAAGTTTTAAGGCTTTTTCTTTGTCAATATCCATAAAACGCTGAGGTACCATAGCCTGAAAAGTTGTAAAGGCATTTCCGATTTCTGGCCTCGCATTAGCCGCCTGAATAAATATCATCGTATTTTGAGATAAGTATGACGGGTCGTTACCCCCCTTGTCCTGAATCATGATACTAAAACCAGAACCATTACCTAACCCGGGAAGAGCCGGTGGACCAAAGGCAAATGCCTGGGCTCCTTTAATCTTGTGTGCAAGTTCTATATTAAGCTTTTGAATAACCTCCTTTGCCGTTGAGCTTCTCTCTGACCAGTCGATCAGTGATACAAACATAAAGCCAGTGTTGGATGACATTGAACCCGACAATAAACTATAGCCTGTAGCACTTGTAACATATTTAACTTCAGGATAATTTAATAGAATGGTTTCAATCTCTTTGGCAATTACATCAGACCTTTGAAGAGAGGCAGCATTTGGTAATTGCATATTGACGAAAAAATAACCCATATCTTCTTCAGGAATAAACCCTCCGGGAACTAATTTTCCAAATATGCCGGCAGCCAGTGTCATGATTAAAATAAAAACAACACTACGCTTTAGTTTGCGGGCTACTATACTTGTAAAACTCAAATATGAGTCGGTCGTTTTCTCCATTCCCTTATTGAATTTTTTAAAAAACCAACCAAGAGGGCCTTTATAGGTAGTGGGTTTTTTTAATAGAATTGAACATAGAGCAGGGCTCAGTGTAAGAGCATTAACAGAAGATACTATAACAGAAACAACAATTGTAATAGCGAATTGTTGATACAACATGCCGGTGATACCTGCCATTCCGGCAACAGGGATAAATACTGCAATCAGCACCAGCGTAGTTGCTATTACGGGAGCAGTTACCTTCCGCATCGCATCCAATGTTGCTTCTTTCGAATTCATGCCTTTTGAAATGTTTACCTGAACAGCTTCTACTACTACAATAGCATCATCTACCACAATTCCTATGGCCAATACCAATCCGAGTAATGAGAGGACATTGATGCTAAACCCGAGAGCCGGAAAGAAAATAAATGCGCCAATTAATGAAACAGGTATTGCCAGTGTAGGGATGAGGGTTGCCCGCCAATCCTGAATAAAAATAAAAACCACCAGGATCACTAAAATGAGTGCTATGAATAAGGTAATAACAATATCCCTGATACCTGCTGTAATCGGTGCCGTTGAGTCTAATGAAACGTCATATTTTACACTTTCAGGAAAACTATTTTTCAGGATTTCCATTTCAGCAATAACATTTTCGGCCAATTCAACAGCATTCGAACCAGGAGCCTGATACAATGCAATAACGGCGCAGGTTTTCTTATTTAACCGTGGGATCATATTGTATGTCTCTACGCCTAAATTGATCGTTGCAATATCTTTTAGCTTAACCTGTGATCCATCGGGTTCGATTCTGACAACTATCTCTCCAAAAGCTTTTGGAGAACTAAACCTCTCAGGTAACCTGACAGTATATGTAAATTCTGTTCCAGCAGGAGCTGGTTCAGCGCCAAATTTACCTCCCGGGACAATAATATTCTGTTCATTAATAGCATTTATTATTTCAGGAACTGTTATACCCATTTGCGATAACCGGTCAGGCTTAACCCATATCCGCATTGAATAATCTGACGCCCCTAACACATTTACCCTTCCAATTCCTTTTGTGCGGGCTAGCTGGTCTTTGATATTAATAAGTGCATAGTTCCCAAGAAAGTCCTGGTCGTATCTTCCATCAGAAGTTAAGGTTATAAGCATTAAAATATTTGGCAATGATTTTTCGGTAGTAACACCTAATTTTTTAACTGCTTCAGGCAATTTAGCGGTGGCTGCAGAAACCCTGTTTTGAGCAAGTACGGTATTCATATCAGGATCTGTTCCAATGTCAAACGAAATATCAATTACCATTGTGCCATCGTTTGAGTTGGTCGATTTCATGTAGATCATATTATCTACTCCGTTGATCTGCTGTTCAAGTGGCGTTGCAACAGATTCCTCCACATTAATAGCATTTGCGCCTGTGTAGTTTGCTCTGACCTGTACAATTGGAGGGGTAAGGTTAGGATATTGCTCAATGGGCAGGCTAATCATCGAAACTGCTCCAACAATTACAATCACAATAGCAATGACCATCGCCACAATTGGCCGGTGAACAAAAAAGTTCCCTGTATTTTTTTCTGACATAATCTAAATCTTATTGTGGTGCAAATTGACTCTTAAACTCGGTAACAACCGGGATAATCTCAATGCCCGATTTGACCTTTTGTAACCCATCGATAACAATTTTTTCTTCTGGCTTAAGGCCGCCGGTTATCAACCAATAATCATCAATTGTAGGTCCGGTGGTAATTTGGCGTGACTCAACAATGCTGCTGTCATTAACAACATAAACAGAATATTGTCCTTGCAGCTCCATAACACATCGCTGAGGAATTAATAGTCCGTTTTTGACAGTCCTGACATCTACTTTTACTTTTGCATAGAGGCCGGGACGTAATAAAAAGTCAG
>CBDUSM010000063.1:0-6731 GCA_965369825.1 uncultured Bacteroidales bacterium | reverse complement strand
TTTACGAAATTATTTGTTACCATTGAAGGAAAGACCTACACAACAAAATATGACAACAGGTATATGCACGTTCCTTTGATCAGGTTGGCAGAACTATACCTCACAAGAGCTGAGTGCAGATTAGAAGCCGGGGATACGCAAGGTGCAGTTGCTGACGTTAATGTTATTAGGGAAAGGGCAGGGCTTGACCCGGTTACATCGCTTACTTTTAGCAAGATTTATTGGGAACGTTACCAGGAATTGTTTTTTGAAGGTGATAATTTTCATAATCAAAAGCGTCTTCAGAGGCCGAAAATTTCAAACCTTGAACTCTCATGGGATAGCCCCAGGTTGCTATATAAGATTCCGCAACGCGAAATTGATGTGAATCCTAATTTGGTGCAAAACTAAAAAAGCATTACTCGTTTTCATAGACGCTAAAATCCCAGGCGCCCAGCTTGAATGTCGTGGTTTGACTTATTACGCTATTTTCCCTGGTGAACACTTTTTTGTATTCACCAATATGAGATTTTCCTTTTATTGTGATCTCCTGATCATTGGGTGAAAGGTTAAACAGTGCAACTATCTTGTTATCTTCTTTTTCCCTGAGGAAAGCAAAAATAGCAGTGTCATTTGATGTTTGCAGGATTTTCATTTCTCCGCCAAAGTCACCGTTCCACAGTGCTTTGTTTCTCTTCTTCAAAGAGAGGAGTGTTTGATAAAACAGGTAATATTCAGAATCTTCATCCCATTGAATGGTGTCTTTTTCAAAAAACCGGAGTCTTTTATCCAATCCGGATTCCTGGCCGCTATAGATCAGCGGCATTGCAGGTACGGTAGCTGAAAGTGCAGCAAATGTTTTCACAGCATCACCAAGCCTCTCTTTAACTGTACCATTCCATGAGTTTTCATCATGGTTAGATGTGAAAAACATCCTGTATGCGCCATGTGGGTAAGTTTTTTCTGGTTTTGAAAAATATTTTGTTAAATCAGAAGCATTCATTTCCCCTTTTGCAACCTGGTTCATAATATGATGAAATTCCCATCCGTAATCCATATCAAAGGCATCAACTACCAGGTTTGGTTCTTCCGATTCGGCCAACATAAACATAGGTTTTATAGCGTCAAGCTCTGCCCTGGCATCATCCCAGAAATCAACAGGAACCATGCCGGCTACGTCGCATCGATACCCATCGATATTTACCTCTTCGACCCAGAATTTCAGTGCACCGATCATATAAGTTCTTAATTCCCGGTTATCATAATCCAATTGAAGGACATCTGTCCAGTCAAAGGGTGAGACAAGGTTCCCATCTTTATCTTTTTTATACCATTCAGGGTGATCCGTAACAAGCTGGTTATCCCAGGCCGTATGGTTGGCTACCCAATCAATGATCACATACATTCCCATTTCATGAGCGTTGGCTACCAATGTTTTTAAGTCGAATATGGTACCGAATTCAGGGTTTAAGGCGAGATAATCTTTAACAGCGTAATAACTGCCCAAAGATCCTTTCCTGTTTTTCTCCCCAATTGGGTTGATTGGCATAAGCCATAAAATGTCCACCCCCATATTTTTCAATCTTGGCAGGTGTTCAATAAAAGCATTTATAGTTCCTTCAGGTGTATACTGCCTGATATTAACCTCGTATATATTGGCATTTTTTGTCCAATCCAGGTGGTGAACATTGGTGTGTTTATGGATTTTTTTAACGGTTTCATTACTTTTTAACGGTTTTTTATTCTGGCAGGAAGCCAGGAAAAAAACAAGCAGAAGTAATGCCAGTACTCCGGTGCTTAAAAGAATGTGGTCTGAGAAATAAACGGATAGTTTGTTCATGGTTTTTAGATTTTTCGCAAAGATATGAAAAACCCATGACTAGCCCACGACTTAAGTCGTGGGTGGGTTGGGGGTTAATTGCCCAAAATCTCAAACGAATTACCATCCAGATCAATACCAACCAGGTTGTCCTGAAGGAAAATGTCAGAACCAAACTGTGAAATGAGTTGAGAATTTCTGAATCTGTCCGGTAGATAAAACTCGATGTGCATCGGGCTATCACTTTTATTAAAAACAACAATACCGATACGATCAAAATAAGTTCTTGCAAAAACATAGGTGTTTTCTGAAACAGAAAGTACCTCAAAATCACCATATATGAATTCCAGGTTTTCTTTTCTGAGTTTAATCAGTTGCTTTACTGTCTCTTTTAATGTCATTTCTTTCTGGCTTAACCCATCAAAACGCATCATCTTACGGTTATCAGGATCGTTGCCTCCCGGCATGCCGATCTCATCACCATAAAAAATAACAGGTACTCCGGGTATTGTCATATTCATTGCCATGAGCTGTGCCATTTTTTGATAACCGACAGGATCCCCGACGCCGATTTCTCTTGTCCATCCGGCTTTCTTTGCATCTTCATCAAACTTCAGGTCACCGCCTGCATAAGAGATAAACCGGCCTCTGTCCTGGTTGCCTGAGATGTTACCCATCAGGTGATGATGGCCATAATACATAAAGCTTTCGTTTATTGTATTGTTAAGCCTTTCGAAGCTTTCATTGTCATTGGCAAGAACAGCTATAGCAGCATCATATACATTGAAATCGAATTGGGCATCAAGTTCGCCGGAATTAACATAACTGCCTATCAGCTCCCCATTTCCATAGGTTTCGCCTATTTGATAAACCGGTTGACCTTTTGCAATGACAATCTTTTTTTTGAGTTTTTGCGTCAGTGTCCGCCAAAAAACTTCAGGAACATGTTTGGTAGCATCATGGCGAAATCCATCCAGCTCATACTCATCAATCCAATAAACAGCCGAATCTGTCAACATCTCATATACTTCCGGCTTTGAGAGATCGAGGGTCGGAAGAAAAACATCAAACCAGGTGGTTAACCTGTGCTCATCCCATCGTTCTGTATTCAGGCTTCCATCCGGGAGGTAAAGATTTGTGACCCAATCAGGATGTGCCTTATAAACGGGGTGTTCCTGATGGATATGATTAGCAACAAAATCAAGTAATATATTCATTTTATCATTATGAAGTGCCGATACCAGATTGTGAAGCTCATCAGGAGTTCCAAAACGATAATCAATTTTGGTAAACGAGATAGGCCAATAACCATGATAGCCTGAGAATTTAGTTAACGGATCAGGGAATTGACCAAAAGCTCCTTCCGGATTTAAAATAATGGGAGATATCCAAATGGTGTTTACGCCAAGGTCATCAAAAAAACCTTGCTTCGATTGAAAAGTAATACCTGCCAGATCCCCTCCCAAATAATTTGCTTTAGGTAATATTGCCGGATCCGGAACAGGATAATCGTTGCTTGTATCTCCGTTAAAAAAGCGATCCACCATGATATTATAGATGATAAATGCTTCTTTGTCTTGCCTGGTCAGATATTCAATGTTGTTAAGTACCTGCCCATTATACAATGGAATAAGCAAATCGTTACTTAAACCATCAGTATTGAAGGCCCATATCCTGATAAATGAACGTTCGATTTTTTTGGCGGCCTCAGGAATTGAAATAACAATCTTATTATTTTTAACCGTAAGAAAATTTTCCCCCAGCCGGTAGTTTTGCCAGTACACAAAATACTCCTGAATATCATTTATGCTACCAATGGTTATTTTGTTTTTTTGATGCGAGGTCGAAAATAGGCGTGGTGGATGCTTAGCATTAGCTCCAATAACCAGCAAAGAATTATAACCACCCATATTGTTGTCAACAGAGTCGGGATTACCCTGATCGAGTAACCACAATCCATCGAACACCAATTGATAATGATAGGTTCCCGGGTCAAGCATCACAGTTGTCTGCCAGGTGCTATCCGCCCATTTCATGTTGGTGGCTGAGGGATTCCATCCATTAATACTTCCAGCTACCTGTACTTCATCAAAAATTTCCCCTTTGGGGTCAAAAGTGAAGGTGTAACCTGTTTTTTTCGATTTTTTTACCAGAATTGAATAAGGAATACCATCAATCCAAACCTTCATCTCCGAAAGAGGAGGAAGATCACTTTCAGGTTGATAAATGAATGAGTCAGATCCATCTCCTGTTTTGATTTTTTTTTCATTAATAAATATTGAGTCAATAAGAGATGGATTGATGAAATAATCTGTAAGGTAAATTGTCGTTGCACCAGGTTGAAGTTTCACCGGGGAAGCTAATCCAATAATTTGTGGTGTGCTGTGAATATCAAGATGAGGTGCACTGATGTTACATGCTGAGAAAGCAATTATGACAATAATCAGCCATGATCCGGTTAAGATGTTTAAGCGTTTTTTCATTATTTTTTTATTAATATAACAGCCCATTTGGGATTAATCCTTAAATTTATTTTCTGATCAGTTGTTGTATATTCTTCATTATCGTTGAGAATATCAATAAATTGACCATCCTTGCCAATGTCAAAATTTACCTGTCTTGACCTGGAATGATTATTCAGTATTACGATAATGGATTGATCTTCATAATTCCTGGAGAAAGCAAAAATTTCATTTTGATCATCGAAAAACAGGGTTTTAAAATCACCCAGTTGAAGTGCTTCATAAGAGTTTCTGATGTTGATTAATTTTTTATAATGGTTAAAAAGAAAGCGGTTAACATTTACATTATCTGGAAATGCCCACTTTTTTCCATCCGACCTGAAAGCAGCGTTTTCAAAGGTGATATCTTCCCATATCATAGGTTTCCGGTCGCATGGATCTTTAGCTCCCCACATGCCAACTTCATCACCATAGTAAATCATGGGAGACCCGAGGTAGGCCATTTGGAAAATGACCATGAGCTTGAGAATATTAATGTTTTCTCTGCCTGGCCTGTTGGTTCTGTACCATGGATTTCTTGCCGTTGATTTATTAAAGTAATGCTGGATGTCAATAAAACTTGCAATTCGTTTATTTATTACCCTTGAACCAGGTCTGTCAGTATCATGACTTCCAAGCAGGTTTTGCATGGCTAAGTTCACCTCTGGTGGAAAAGGCTCACGGTTTTTAGTTAACAGTTTGTCGAATTTACTTGTGGGACACTGAAATTTATCTTTAATAAAAAATTCAGTGCAGATAAACATAAAATTGTAATTCATAACAGCATCAAAGGCATCACCTGTCAGATATGGAATGAGCTTTGCGGTACTGTCGATGATTTCACCGGTGAGATAGGCTTCAGGGTTAATTGATCGTACTATCTTTCTCCACTGTCTCCAAAAAGGAATACCTACTTCCGAAGCCACATCCAGCCTCCATCCATCTATCCCTTTTTCGATTGAACCGTCACCATCAGGGTCCATCCATCTACTTGTAGCAGCATAAATATACTCTTTTGGGCCTGACACAATCCCCATATCATCCTCTCTAAGTACTGGTAAATCTTTCACTCCCCACCATCCTTCATAGTCGAATGATGTTCCAGCCTTAGGATCATCCCAGGAATTAACAATAAACCACCCTTTAAACCTGGAAGATTGCTGATTCTTGATCACATCTTGAAAAGCAAAGCTCGTTACCCCTAAATGGTTAAAAACACCATCCAGGATGATTTTCATATCCCTGGCATGCACTTCTTTTATCAGTTTCAACATTAATGAATCGGCCGATGTCCATACCCATGTATCGGGATTATCAGGTGTTTCTGTTTTTATCAGTGCTTTATCTCCTTCAGGATCCGGTCCGAACGTAGGATCAATATGGTGATAGCAAAAAGCGTCGTATTTATGATGGGAGGGGGCCATAAAGACAGGATTTAGGTAAATGGCCCCAATGCCAATCTTCTTCAGGTAATCCAATTTATCAATAATACCCTGCAAGTCACCTCCATACCGTCGGCGTGTAATATTGTACCAGATATCATTTCCATTTTTCAACTCATATGGTTGAAGTTCATACCAGTCGGATGACCATGGATGTATTTCCCAGGGTAAAATAGTATCATGTGGCCATGCGCCTTGAATATCTTCATACGTTGGATCATTAGATGGATCTCCGTTTCTAAAGCGTTCAGGAAATATCTGGTACCAAACTACCTGTTTAGCCCATTGTGGAACATCAACATTAGTAATGACTTTTGCTTTTTTTGTGCTACTTTGGGTGCATCCGATGATAAGAGATGTTACTATTAGAAGTAGAAGTGTCTGTGTAATAGTGTTTTTCATTTGCTTATATTTTGTGCATAATAGGGGTGTAAAATTAATACATTTAACAAGAACAAAACTAAAAGTATATTTGCATGTAAAAAAATAGTGACAGTAAAGATCGAATTGAAACACTGAAGTTATGAAAGATATATTAGCGAGTCGGCTCCGGACATACTGGAAAGAGCTTTATCCTGCTGAACCACTTACAATACTTGAGAATTTTATTATAGAGTTGGAAGGCAAAGCGAGAGAAATTAATTTTGAACCACATGAGCCGGATTGGTATAAGGATGCGATTGTTTATTCGCTGTATGTGGATCTTTTTAATAATGATTTTAAAGGGTTGGAAGATAAACTCGATTATTTGAAAGACCTTGGTATAAGCTGCTTATGGCTTTTGCCTATTCTTGATTCACCTATGAAGGATGCAGGGTTTGATATTAAAGATTACCGTAAAATACGATCTGACCTGGTAAGCCTGGATGCTAATGCAACGAACGACGAACGACAACAGGTGTTTGTACGTTTTCTTGAGCACGCCCATCAGAGAAGTATCAAGGTGATTTTTGATATAGCAATAAACCATACTTCAAACGAACATCCCTG
>CBDUSM010000062.1:0-6751 GCA_965369825.1 uncultured Bacteroidales bacterium | reverse complement strand
ACCGGTTTTTTCCAAAGTCAGTGTATGGTATTCGTTCAATGAACGATGGTGTTACTTATACTGCGCTGGAAAATAATACCATGATCATTAAACATAGTTATGAGACAGGGGAGGTTCTTGATACAATTATTAATATTGGTGATCATTCGTTAGGTGAATTCACGCATTTTAGTAATTATTCTTTCAGTGATGATGAATCGAAAATTCTATTAACAACGAATAGAAAGCAAATTTTTCGCCATTCGTTTACTGCTGAATATTATATTTATTATATCAATAATAATATTATTCAGAAGTTATCCGGCATAGGGGAGCAACAACTGGCAACCTTCTCTCCTGATGGTAATAAAGTGGCTTTCGTAAGAAAAAATAATCTGTTTATTACTGACCTGATTACTAATGAAGAGAGACAAATAACAAATGATGGGAAACATAATCGTATAATTAATGGTGCACCCGACTGGGTTTATGAAGAGGAGTTTGGGTTTAGTAAAGGCTTTTCCTGGTCGCCGGATGGCCAATCGCTCGCCTTCATGAAGTTTGATGAGACCGAAGTGAAAGAGTTTTCCATGACTGTTTTTGCCGGTCAGGCTCCGGAAATTGAAGAGAACAAACTCTATCCGGAAAACAGAAGCTGGAAATATCCCAAAGCCGGTGAAGATAATTCGCTGGTGAGTGTTCATGTTTATAATCTTATGGACGGGAAAACCAGCACCATGGATGTGGGGCCGGAAAAAGATCAGTACATTCCACGAATTAAATGGACCAACAACTCTGATTTGCTGTGTGTTTATCGTTTGAACAGGCTTCAAAATAAACTTGAATTTCTTATTTCAAATAAAAACTCAGGCAAATCCCGGGTGATGTACACCGATGAGAATACATATTATATAGATGAAAACAATTATGACTTCCTGACATTCCTTGAAGATAATAAGCATTTTGTTGTACTGAACGAAAAAGACGGTTGGAATCATGTATATTTATATGGATTGGATGGAGCGCTTGTCGACCAGGTTACAAAGGGAGAATGGGATGTGACTGATTTTTATGGTTATGACCCGAAGGAAGAATTGATTTTTTATCAATCGTGTGAATCCTCTCCAATAGAAAGAGATGTGTATTCAATAAAGATCAATGGGGATAGGAAAAAGAAATTATCACATGATGAAGGTGTGAACAGAGCTGACTTCAGTCAGGGGTTCAAATATTTTATTAACTTTTTTTCCAGTTCTACGACACTCAACGTTGTAAAATTATTTAATTCAAAAGGAAAACTAATCCGAACATTAGAAGATAATAATGTGTTAAAGGAAAAACTCAGCGACTATCATTTTAATTATAAAGAGTTTTTTTCATTTAAAACATCAGAAGGTGTTGAGTTGAACGGATGGATGATTAAACCTCCCGATTTTGATAAAAATTATGAATATCCTGTCCTAATGTACCAATATAGCGGGCCGGCTTCTCAGAAAGTAATGGATAACTGGGAATTTGGTTGGAATAATTATATTGCCCAGGAAGGCTATATTGTTGCCTGCGTTGATGGTCGGGGAACCGGGGGCAGGGGAGAAGAGTTTCGTAAAATGACTTACCTCCAACTCGGGAAATATGAGACTATTGATCAGGTTGAAGCAGCCCAATATTTTGCATCACAACCTTTTGTGGATGCATCACGCATCGGAATCTGGGGATGGAGTTATGGGGGTTTTATGACCCTCCTTTGCATGACGAAGGGAGAGGGGATATTTAAGGCCGGAGTAGCAGTAGCCCCGGTATCAAGCTGGCGTTATTATGATAATATTTACACTGAGCGATTTATGCGCAAGCCTAATGAAAATCCGGATGGTTATGATAATAATGCTCCTTTAAACTTTGCTGACCGGCTTCAGGGTAGGTTATTGATCATTCACGGAGCCGCCGATGATAATGTTCATGTTCAAAATACCCTGGAATTTGCTGAGAGATTGGTGCAGGCAGATAAAGACTTTGATATGATGATCTATACAAACAGGAATCATAGTATTTATGGGGGAAATACCCGGAACCATCTTTACAAGAAAATGACGAAGTTTATTTTTGACAATTTGTAACAATCTGTCACGTATTAGCAATAATCATCCAGTTACCAACTGTCAATTGCCAACTTTTTTCAGCCTACATTTTGATTTGTAAAAACATATTCATAAATTTGCACCCCATTTTGGGAGTATAAAAACAATTATCGATAATAAGTTACTAATAACAAAAAAAAGGAGCGTTTTAAAAAAATGATTATTATTCCAGTTAAAGAAGGCGAGAGCATTGACAGGGCTTTAAAGAAGTTTAAAAGAAAGTTTGAAAAGACTGGTGTTATCAGGGAGTTAAGAGATAGACAGAAATTCACCAAGCCGTCGGTAAAAAAACGGGAAGAAAAGCTTAAAGCTATTTATGTTCAGCAATTGCGGCAAAACGAAGAATAAGTTACCGTAAAAAAAAAATAGTTGTCTTTTTGAGAAGATATCTTTGTGAAATAAGAAATTTATTTGTAATTTTAGCGTTACATTTATAAATGAATAACAAAGTATCTTCTTATTTTTTTAAATGTTGAGGGAACGTTTTATTATTTATATCCGATTTGAAAAGAGGTACTCAGACCACACAGTTAAAGCCTACCAGTCTGATCTTGGCCAATTTCAAAATTATATTAGCACATTATACGATCTGGATAACCTTAGCAAGGTTGAATATCAAATGATTCGCTCCTGGATAATCGAGTTAATGGAATTGTCGATTAGTCCAAGAGCCATAAATAGAAAGCTAAGTAGTTTACGCTCTTTTTACAAGTTTCTTCTTAGAGAAAATGTAATATCTGAAAACCCTATGAACAGAGTAATCCCACCAAAAGTTTCAAAAAAATTGCCTGTTTTTGTGGAGTATGATAAAATGGAGATGCTTTTCGATAAAAGCTACTTTACGCAAGATTTTACAGGAGAGAGGGATTATTTGATACTGGAAATGTTTTACAACACCGGAATAAGACTCGCCGAACTCATTAATATAAAAGAAGATGATATTGATTTTCAAAATTTGACCGTTAAGGTTCTTGGAAAGAGAAGTAAAGAGAGACTGATTCCTATTTCGAATGAGTTGAAGTCTTTAATATATAATTATGTGTTGTTAAAAGAGCAAGTTTTTGGTATTACTAATAGAAGTGATTATTTATTTGTTAATAAAAAAGGACTTAAAACATACCCGAGGCTTATATACCGTATAGTAAATAAGTATTTGGATATGATTACAACACTTGAAAAGAAAAGCCCGCACGTATTACGGCACACTTTTGCTACGCATTTGTTGAATAACGGTGCTGATCTTAACGCCGTGAAAGAATTGTTGGGCCACACAAATTTATCGGCTACACAAGTGTATACACATAATACAATTGAGAGGTTAAAATCAATACATAAACAAGCCCATCCAAAAGCATAAAAAAAGGAGATAAATTATGAACGTGAGTATTCAATCTGTACGTTTCAAGGCCGACCAAAAGCTTGAAAATTTCATCAATGAGAAGGTAACGAAACTTTCCAGTTATTATGATTGTGTTATCGGCGGGGAAGTTACCCTGAAGCTTGACAATTCAGAAATCCAGGCAAATAAGATTACTGAAATCCGGTTGATCGTTAGAGGCAATGATCTATTTGCAAAAAAGCAATCTAGAACATTTGAAGAGGCCACTGATGTGGCTGTAGAAGCATTAAGAAGGCAGCTCAAAAAACATAAAGAAAAACTCAGGAAATATTAACGGAATAAATAATTAGTATAAAAACTAAAAAACCTTTGTTTGTTGTTTTTATTGTTTATACCTTTGCAGTCCTTTTTTAGGGGCTGCATTTTTAATATTTATGCACGCTAAAAATCAATAGGCCGATGTAGCTCAGCTGGTAGAGCAGCTGATTTGTAATCAGCCGGTCGGCGGTTCGAGTCCGTCCATCGGCTCAGTTCTTTTTAAGGATGTAAAAATGAGATTGGGGAGATTCCAGAGCGGTCAAACGGGGCAGACTGTAAATCTGTTGGCTAAGCCTTCGGAGGTTCGAATCCTCCTCTCCCCACACCCAAACTTGTTTCGCGGAAATAGCTCATTTGGTAGAGCGAAAGCCTTCCAAGCTTTAGGTGGCGGGTTCGAATCCCGTTTTCCGCTCTAAAAAGCCGATGTAGCTCATTTGGTAGAGCGCGTCCTTGGTAAGGACGAGGTGACGGGTTCAAATCCCGTCATTGGCTCGAAAATATTGAACAGGCAATTTATGTGTAAATTATTTAATTAAACATTATTTGATATGGCAAAAGCAAAATTTAAACGCACGAAACCGCATGTTAATATTGGTACTATTGGTCATGTTGACCATGGCAAAACAACATTAACCGCTGCAATAACCTTAAATCTTCAGGACAAAGGATTAGCAGAGTATAAATCATTTGATGAAATTGATAATGCTCCGGAAGAAAAGGAAAGAGGTATAACCATCAATACAGCTCATGTTGAGTATGAGACAGACAATAGACATTATGCTCATGTTGACTGCCCCGGTCACGCCGACTATGTTAAGAATATGGTAACAGGTGCTGCTCAGATGGATGGTGCAATTTTGGTTGTTGCTGCTGATGACGGCCCTATGCCACAGACCCGTGAGCATATCCTGTTGGCTCGTCAGGTAGGTGTGCCAACCCTTGTTGTTTTTATGAATAAAACCGACATGGTTGACGATGATGAACTGCTTGAGCTCGTTGATATGGAAATCAGAGACCTGCTTTCATTCTATGACTTTGATGGCGATAATACACCGATCATCCAGGGATCTGCTCTTGGAGCCCTCAATAAAGAACCTGAAGATGTTAAAAAGCTTTTTGAGCTTATGGATGCTTGCGATTCATGGATCCCATTGCCGGAACGTGATAGGGATAAACCCTTCCTGATGCCTGTTGAAGATGTTTTTTCAATTACAGGCCGTGGAACAGTTGCTACCGGACGAATTGAGACCGGAATTATTAATATTGGTGATCATGTTGATATTATTGGACTGGGTGCAGATAAGCTTAAATCAGTTGTAACTGGTGTTGAGATGTTTAGGAAAATTCTTGACAGGGGTGTAGCTGGTGATAATGCCGGGTTGTTGCTGAGAGGTATTGATAAGAAAGCGATTACCAGGGGAATGGTTATTGCTAAGCCAGGCTCTATCACACCACATAAATATTTCAAAGGTGAAGTTTATGTTTTGAAAAAAAATGAAGGTGGCCGTCATACTCCTTTCCATAATAAATATCGTCCGCAATTCTATTTTAGAACAACCGACGTAACTGGTGAAATATTTCTGCCTGAAGGAGTTGAAATGGTAATGCCCGGAGACCACGTAACAATTGAGGTTCATCTTATCTCAGAAATCGCAATGACCAAGGGCCTTAGGTTCGCCATCCGTGAAGGAGGACGTACTGTTGGTGCCGGCCAGGTTATTGAGATTATTGAGTGATATGCATAAATTGCAAAAGGCGTTCCACTGATAGTTGGAATGCCTTTATTTGAATTAATTAATCTCAAACGGGTGTAGCTCAATTGGCAGAGTAGTGGTCTCCAAAACCATTGGTTGTAGGTTCGAGTCCTACCACCCGTGCTAATAATAACTTAGAAATTTCATAAATGACACGGTTTAAAATTAGTGAGTATATCAAGGAAAGCTATGACGAGTTGATGCATAAAGTTTCCTGGCCCAGCTGGAGTGAGTTGCAAAATAGCGCTATCGTTGTTTTTATTGCCTCCTTGATTGTTGCAATGATTATTTTTATGATGGATATTTCATTTGAAAATATCTTAAAACAGTATTATAAGTTGTTTTAAACCCATTCTATTTTTAATTCTCTAATCATATCAATAATTTCTCAATTTAGTAGTCACAATGGGTGAGCAGGAAAAAAAGTGGTACGTGGTACGGGCAATCACCGGGAAGGAGAAAAAGGTGAAGATTTATCTCGAAAGCGAGATAGAACGGTTGAACCTTCACGATTACATTTCCCAGATACTCATCCCTACTGAAAAAGTATTTCTGATTAGAAAAGGAAAAAAAGTTAGCAAGGATCGTAATTTTTTTCCGGGATATTTGATCATCGAAGCTACACTTGTGGGCGAAATACCACATATTATTAAAAGTGTGCCGGGAGTAATCGGATTCCTTGGTACAAAAGGTGAAGCCCACCCCCTTCGACCTGCAGAAGTAAATAGGATTCTGGGAAAAGTAGATGAACTTGCTGAGATGGGTGAAGGAATAAATGTGCCTTTTATTATTGGTGAAAGTGTGAAAGTTATTGATGGCCCGTTTAATAGCTTTAGCGGTGTTATTGAAGAAATTAATGAGGAGAAAAAGAAACTTAAAGTGATGGTTAAAATTTTTGGAAGAAAAACCCCTCTTGAACTCGGATTTATGCAAGTTGAGAAAGAACAATGAGTCTGTTACAATAGAAATAAGAAGTATTTAAAAAAAATATAAGGAAAGAGAAATGGCGAAAGAAGTTGATGGATTGATAAAACTTCAAATTAAAGGTGGCGCTGCAAACCCATCTCCACCAGTAGGTCCTGCACTGGGCGCTAAAGGTGTGAATATTATGGAGTTTTGTAAACAATTCAATGCAAGAACTCAGGATAAACCAGGCAAGGTTTTACCTGTTATAATAACTGTTTTTAATGATAAATCATTCACTTTTATTGTTAAAACACCCCCTG
>CBDUSM010000061.1:0-6770 GCA_965369825.1 uncultured Bacteroidales bacterium | reverse complement strand
CATCAATTGTTCTATCCCCTACAATAACATCATCGCCCCATATTTTACTAAAAATCTCATTGCGGGAAAAAACCCTTTCAGGCCGTGAGATAAGTAAAGCCAATAATTCAAATTCCTTTTTGGGAAGTGATAACTTCTTTCCCTTTTTTATCACTATGTATTTTTCACGATCCAGTATTATATCATCTTGTTCAATTATCACGTTTTCCTGTTTCTCGTCGTTATTATTTGCCCTATCCCTCCTCCTTATTAATGCTTTAATTTTGGATATCAGCACTTTAGGACTAATAGGTTTAACTATATAATCATCTCCACCTGCCTTAAATCCGGCGATCTGCGAATAATCTTCACCCCGGGCAGTTAAAAAAACAATGATTGTATTGTCAAGTTCCCTGATCTTTCGTAGCTCCTCACAGGTTTCCATTCCATCAATTTCCGGCATCATAACATCTAAAAGTATTAACTGTGGAACAAATTTCCTGGCCAACTCAATTCCATCCCTTCCGTTATGGGCTGTCAATACTTCATATCCCTCTTTGTTCAGGTTATATGAGATGAATTCCAGAACATCCTTTTCATCGTCCACAAGCAAAATTTTCTGTTTAATTAGCTTCATAGGTCTAAAAAATAATTAAATGTAAAGATAAACAAATTGAGGTTTGATAAGAAAACCTTAAGATAATGTTAATGATTTGTAAAGCAATGATAAGATCCGTCTGTTTATTTAACCAAACCTTAATCTATTCATAAGATTCAATTAAAAGTAACTTATTTTCTTTGCATTAGTCGATTCAAATTAAAAATGCGAAACTAAAATTTAAAACAAATGAAAAAAAGGAAGACACAACTATTCAGTTACTTAATTGTTATCAGTGTATTATTTCTTTTTGGACTGGTTGCTTGCGAAAAGGAGCCCGAGGAGGAAGCTGATCCAAATGCAACAAAATATGAAGAAGCGAATGGTGAAGTTACAGTAACGGATCTGGGACAGGGCACCGGAACCATTACATGGACCAGCGACAAAGTATGGGTATTGAATGGTCTGGTATTTGTTAATAGTGACCAGACTCTTATCATTGAAGCAGGCACAATTATCAAAGGAAAACCTGGTATGGAAAGTGATGCAAGCGCTCTTATTGTTGCCCGGGGAGGTAAAATTTCAGCTGTTGGTACTGCTTCATATCCTATAATATTTACTGCAGAAGCTGACCAGCTTAATGGGAACATTGGAAAAGATCAACGTGGATTATGGGGTGGTCTAATCCTTCTGGGTAAAGCCTCTCTCAATTCAAACCCGGGAGAAACTGCCATAGAAGGAATACCTACCAGCGAAATCCGGGGATTATATGGCGGTTCAGATGACACAGATAATTCAGGAACTTTGAAATATATCTCGATCAGGCATGGTGGTACTGATATCGGTGAAGGAAATGAGATCAATGGCCTTACCCTCGGTGGTGTAGGCAGTGGAACCACTATTGAATATATTGAGGTAATAGCCAACAAAGACGATGGTGTTGAATTCTTTGGAGGAAATCCCCGGCTTAAATACATTCTGGTGGCCTATTGCGGAGACGATTCATATGATTATGATGAAGGATTCTGTGGAAAAGGACAATTCTGGGTTGCCATTCAGGATGAAACCGGTGGATCAGGCGACCGCCTTGGAGAACATGATGGCGGAACAGATCCGGAGACTGCAACACCTTATGCAATTCCCGTTATCTACAATGCAACCTATATTGGCAGAGGTGCTTCTGCTGGAAAACGAGTGATTACATTTCGTGATAATGCAGGCGGAAAATACTATAATTCCATCTTCGCCAATCAGGCAAAAGGGATTGATGTGGAGATACTCATTGGAGAACAGAACAGTTATAAACAAATTCCGGATGGAAATCTGGAAGTGAAAAACTGCATTTTTTCTGATGTGGCCGGTGGCACTGCAGAAACTATTTTCAAATTATCCTATGTGGGAGATTCACTCGACAATTCTGGTAACAAAGTAACTGACAGTGATGATAAACAGATACCTACATCAGCACTGCTTAATAAGATAGATGTTAATACTCCAATCTGGGTGGCTATGTTCGCGAATGACGGCAATTCAGCTATATCAGGCCTTGTTAGCGCCACCAATCCGGTACCTGCTACCGGGGCTAACAACGGCGTAGCACCTACAGATAGTTGGTTTACCAATATTACTTACCAGGGAGCATTTAGCCCGGGTGGAACAAACTGGGCAGCAGGTTGGACATTATTATTTGAATCGAAGTAATAGATGCGCTTGATTAATTCATAGATGAGTTGTTTTAGAGCAGGAAGCTGGTTGCTTATACAACCGGCTTCCTTATATTATTATATGGAGCAATTATGAAAATTACAATATTTATTATTATTTCTTTTGTTTTCATTTTATCAGGACTTCAGGGTTACTCCCAGAAGGGTTTTTTACGTGGTAAAATAATTGATGAAAAGACGGGAGAAGAACTAATTGGAGCAACAGTGGTAGTAACAGGTACTACTAAAGGGACAATTACCGATTTTGACGGTAATTATTCTATTGAGTTGGATGAAGGAACATATAACTTTACCTGTTCATATATCTCCTACCAGACACAGAACTATCAGGCCATCAAAATAAAAGCTGATGATGTAACCATTATTAATATCCAGCTTGACGAGGCGCAGGTTGCTCTTGATGAAGTATATGTTGTTGCCAGGGCCTCCAGGAGAACGGAAGCCGCCCTGCAGGTTCTGCAGCGAAGATCTTCGGTTGTTCTGGACGGAATATCAGCACAACAGATATCCAGGCTGGGAGATAGTGATGCAGCCGGAGCGTTGAAACGGGTTACCGGTGTATCGGTTGAAGGAGGTAAGTATATTTATGTAAGGGGGCTGAGTGACAGGTATAGTAAAACCACCCTGAACGGAGCAGAGATTCCCGGATTGGATCCCAACAGGAATACAGTTCAACTGGACCTTTTTCCAAGTAATATAATCGAGAATATGGTTATTCATAAAACATTCTCTCCCAACCTTCCGGGAAGTTTCACCGGCGGACATATTGATATCATTACCAAAGATTTTCCGCAGAGGTATACGTTGCAGTTTTCTGCTTCGTTTGAATTCAATCCAATTTCCCATTTTAACCCGGATTACCTGACATATGAGGGAGGTAAATATGACTGGCTGGGAATTGATGATGGGACCCGGTCTATCCCCTCTGAGGCTAAAGGACAGATTCCTGCAAGATTTTACGATGATGATCAACTTGACCTGATCACAAAATCATTCAATAAAACTATGGAGCCGGGAAAAAAATCTTCCTTCATGAATCAGTCCTATTCCTTTTCTGTTGGGAACCAGATAGAAATTAAAGAAAAACCTCTGGGCTATGTGATTGGTCTCTCTTATTCAAATAAATATAATTTTATTGATAACGGTGTAACCGGTCGTTTTAAATTGATTGATGGCGCTGATGAATTACTAACCAGCCAATTGACCCTGGATACAGATAAGAAAGGATCAAATGATGTGATGTGGGCTGCACTGGCTAACGTCAATTATAAAATCAATAACAGCCATAAGGTTGGACTCCTTTTGCTGCATAATCATAGCGGAGAATCTTCAGCCCGGTATCAGCAGGGTGAAAAAAGCTCAGATGAGGCAGGAATGCTTTATCAAACCAGAACACTACAGTTCCTTGAAAGAGGATTTTCATCCATTCAACTAAAAGGTGAGGATTATCTTGAGAATGTTGGAAAAATTAAGATAGACTGGTTGAGCTCTTACACCTATTCAAAACAGTATGAACCTGACCTTAGGTTTTTCACCAACCATTATACACTACAGGATAATAGCAGAGCTTATGAAATCAGTCAGTCTCTATATCCTGTCCCAACACGCTATTACAGGCTTATGAATGAACTGAACTGGGATAACAAGATCAATTCTGAGAAGCCATACCACATCGGATCAATAGACGCAAAACTGAAAGCCGGAGTTTCATTTGTATTGAAAAAACGTGAATTCAGGGAGAAGAAATTTAACTTTAATGAAAATAGCAATTCTTATAACGGTGACATAACCGGCTACCTGGATGACAGCAATATTAATGCAAGTGAAGGAAGACTGTTTATTTCAAATTCTGAAACTTCTGACAAAAAGAATAGTTATAACGGATACCAACGGATTCTTGGCTCATATATCATGACAGAACTGGAGTTGACTAAAAAGTTCAAATTTGTTACAGGAATAAGGATGGAAAGGGCATACATATCAACCAGCAGTCTCAAAGAGAATGAAAAAGAAGGAATACTGGATAATACGGATTTTTTGCCTTCGCTGAACACAATCTACTCACTTCAGGATAACATGAACCTGCGGTTCTCATGTAACAGGACGCTTGCCCGTCCAGGTTTCAGGGAATTGGCTCCTTATGCCTCCCTCAATTTTGTCGGGGACTTTGTATTCATCGGTAATGCTAATCTAAAACGAACCCTTATTGACAATTTTGATTTCCGGTACGAGTTTTTCTTCAAGCCGGGTGAATTGTTCTCGTTCAGCGCTTTCTACAAGCGATTTATCAACCCAATTGAACGCACTTTCAATACAGAGGCTGCAAACCCGGAATTAACCCTCCGGAATGCTGATGAAGCCCGGATTTATGGAGTAGAAATGGAGATCAGAAAAAGCCTCGAATTTGTTTCATGGATAAAAAACCTCAACCTGGGTGGCAATTTGACATATGTTAAATCCTCTGTTACAGTGGATTCAAAGGAGTTATCATTAAAAAGGGAGTTTGATCCCGAGTTTCCGGATGAAAGGGTGATGTTCGGACAGGCACCCTATATTGTAAATGTATACCTTAACTATACAAACGATTCACTTCGGCTGAGTTCTAATATCAGTTACAATATCTCGGGCGAAAGACTGTACCTGGTGAATGCTGTAGGAATACCTGATGTATTCGAACAACCACGGGGACAACTCGATTTCAACATCTCTAAGATATTAGGTGAAAAATTCAATGTGAAATTCTCGGTAAAGAATCTGCTGGATACTAAATATAATCAAACCTATTTTTACAAGAATACACCATATATATTTGAGAATTATAAATCAGGGCGATTTTATTCTATCAGCTTAAGCTACCTGATAGATTAACAGAAGGACCCGGAAATATACATAAAACAACATAAATTATATTTATTTATATTTGGACAATGAAAAAAATCAGTGCATTTCTCGTATTCATTCTTTACGCCCTAACCTTGCAGGCTCAGCATCTGGAGAGAGAAGACGGTATCTACTATGATAAATATAACAATCCATATACCGGAACATATGCAGAACATTACGAAAACGGTCAGATAAAAATCGAAATGCAGATCAAGTCAGGGCTAAAGCATGGAATCATCAAGATGTTCTTTATAAATGGCCGGATCAAGGAGATCAGAGCCTATTACAATAACCTTATGGATGGCACCTGGCAAACCTGGAATGATAATGATGTAAAGATTGGTGAAGCTAACTATTCCAAAGGTCTCAAACATGGTAAGTGGAGTATTTGGGATGAAAATGGAATTCTCCGGTATGATATGAACTATGATAATGGGAAGAAAACCGGTATCTGGTATATTTATGATGAATCCGGCAAACTGATCTCATCTAAAAACTACGACGAATAAGCAAATGAATTCTATTGGTGATAAATCACAGGTTTTTGTTTATGTCCGGATGAACTTACTTTGCAACACTTTTTAACCTCATATCAACAGTATTTTCCTTTTTCAATTCTGCATGTACTTTTGAGGTACATTCATTGTAAGAAATTAAGGTGGTTTTTATGGTATAATCCCCGGGAGTGAGACCTGTGAATTCAAAATTACCGTCAAAATCGGTATAAACAGACTGATCAACTCCTTCAAGAAAAACAGAAACGCCGGCAAGTGTTTCACCTGTAATTTCATCAACAACCGAACCGGTAATTGAAGTTGTCATTGCAACGGATTTGTTACTTTTAGATTTCTCGGTAGCAGTCATTGCAGAAAGAGTAACCGCCGCAAGTATAAAAGCTAGAATAATTATTTTTTTCATTTTCTTTTTTGTTATTTATGACAAAAATAGGAAAGGCATGTTAACTGTATCTTAATTTATTATCATACTTACATTAACCTTATGTTAATAATTTCGGTAAAAAGAGATTCGAAATTGTAGCAACAAAACTAAATATTTCCTTATAATTGCTTTGTTTTCCGATTAAAATCCTGATAAAAGATGTTTACACCAAAATTTTACTTCATCTTTCTGGTTATCTGCCTCCTGACAACAGTTGGGGTTGGTCAGGAAGATGAGAAAACATTCATAGAAAAAACGGTTCCAATTGCTACGTTATACAGCAACCTTCATACTCAATTAAATAGTGACAACCTTGGGTTTGATGTTGAACGGGCATATCTTGGTTTTAAGACCCGGCTTAATGCGAATTACTCTGTTATTATGAAGTTAGATATCGGGAGCCCGGATGATGTATCTGCCTATTCAAAGATAAAGAGATATGCTTACTTCAAGAATGCAGCTTTGGTTTTTACCCGGGGAGGATTTACACTCCATGCAGGTCTTACGGATACTTACCAGTTTAAAGTGCAGGAGAAATTCTGGACCAGAAGGTACATATACCGGAGTTTTCAGGATGAATACAGGTTTACTCCCTCTGCAGATATTGGAGTTGGACTTAAATATGACCATGAGGATTGGTTAACGGC
>CBDUSM010000060.1:0-6891 GCA_965369825.1 uncultured Bacteroidales bacterium | reverse complement strand
GCTGAATGATGAGATGACAGAGGAAGAACGAACAAAAAAAATCAGAGAAATATCTAAGGAAATTCAACAAGAAGCTACCAGCGATTCGCACTATGATGCGTCAGTGAAAAGTTTCTATTTTGGTAATGAATTTTACCTGTTTGTTTATGAAACATTCAAAGATGTTCGCCTCGTTGGAGCTCCTCCCTCATCAATAGGTAAATTTGGTGCCGATACCGACAATTGGATGTGGCCCCGCCATACGGGCGACTTCTCCATGTTCAGAGTGTATACCGCCCCCGATAGAACACCCGCTGAGTATTCAGTTGATAACATACCTTTCCAACCAAAACATTTTTTACCTATTTCCATCGCCGGTTTTCATAAAGGTGATTTTGCCATGATCCTTGGTTACCCGGGAGGAACAGACCGGTATATGACATCCTATGGTGTTGATCTCGCTATCGAACAATCAAATATGACCGTTGTGAAAGTCCGTCAGGAAAAACTGGATATTATGCGTGCTGATATGGATGCCAGCAATGAAGTCAGAATCAAATATGCTTCCAAATATGCCCGTACATCCAATTACTGGAAATATTTTATCGGCCAAACAAAAGGACTCAAACGCTTAAATGTGGCCGGTCAAAAAAGAGAGCTTGAAGAAACATTCCAGGGTTGGGCTGACGCCAATGCCCTGACAAAAGAAAAATACGGGAATGTACTGTCTAACCTTGAAAAAGCATATGAGAATTATAAAGAATACGATCTGTTGCGAATTTATTTTAGTGAATGTATTGCAAGAGGAAGCGAAGCTATTGGCTTTGCCGGGAACTTTTCAACCCTCAAAAAAGAGCTGATGGAAAAAAAGGCCAATCAGGAAAAAATTGACCAGATGATTACGGGGTTGGAAAAAAAATCTGCTGCTTATTTTAAAAATTATAATCAACCTACTGACAAAAAATTGATGGCAGCCATGCTGGAAATGTATTATAATAATATTCCGGCAAAATTTTATCCGGAACAACTAACCGGCATTGCTAAAAAATATAAAGTCGATTTTCAGCAATATGCTGATATGGCATTCAGTAAATCCATTTTTGTAGACGAAAACAAAATGAACGCATTTCTTAATGATCCGAAATTAAAAACCATTGAAAAGGACCCTATTTATGATCTTATGAAATCGTTTTATAACTTTTACAATGGAAAAAGAAATGAAGCCACTAAGATCAACGCTGTTATGAGCAAAGAAAAAAGGTTTTATATGGCAGGATTGAGAGAAATGGAAAAAGATAAAATATTCTATCCTGATGCTAACTTCACCATGCGACTTACCTATGGCACCGTGCAGGATTATTTCCCTGCCGATGCAATCCATTTCGATTATCGTACCACATTAAGTGGGATTATGGAGAAAGAAGACCCCTCCAATTGGGAGTTTGTTGTACCGGAAAAACTGAAAGAATTATTTAATACAAAAGATTTTGGAAGATATGGTGAAGAAGGAAAGATGTATGTTGGTTTTCTCACTAACCACGATATTACAGGAGGTAACTCAGGCAGCCCCGTTATTAACGGCAAAGGTGAACTGATAGGCCTGGCTTTTGATGGTAATTGGGAAGCCATGAGTGGTGATATTGCTTTCGAGCCCGGGCTTCAACGAACCATTAATGTTGATATCCGGTATGTTTTGTTTATCATCGATAAATATGCCGGAGCCCAAAATATTATTGATGAACTAACCATCGTATCTGAATAATATGATAAATGGGAAATTTGTTTTATTTTTACACCAGTCATGGTAAAAATAAATAGCAAAAAACAGGGGTTTGGTACAGCCCCTGTGTTTTTCACCGCCATATCAACCATTCTCGGAGCCATCCTTTTTCTTCGCTTTGGTTTTGCTACCGGAACACTTGGGTTTTGGGGCGTAATGCTGATAATACTTCTTGGCCATATGGTCATCATACCCACTGCCCTGGCTATCTCTGAAATAGCTACAAATCAACGTGTTGAAGGTGGTGGTGAGTATTTTATCATTTCCCGGTCGTTCGGATTGAATATTGGGGCGACAATCGGAATTGCTTTGTTCTTGTCGCAGGCCATCAGTGTAGCTTTTTATGTGATTGCCTTTACCGAAGCTTTCGAACCTCTGTTTAATTATGTCACTCAAAAATACAATGTTATTTTGCCCCGGCAGGTCATAAGCATCCCGGCAATGGGATTGCTCTCATTCCTCATCCTGAAAAAGGGGGCAAACATTGGCGTTAAGGCGCTTTATATAGTTGTAATCATCTTGTTTATTTCTCTTGCTTTTTTCTTCCTCGGTAAAACTGATTATTCATTGACCGCTAGCGGTATCTTCTCTCAACCATTGAAAGGCATGGATAATTTCTTCATCGTTTTTGCTATCTGTTTTCCGGCATTCACCGGAATGACGGCAGGTGTCGGGCTGTCGGGCGACCTCAGAAATCCCGGCAAATCAATTCCCTGGGGAACACTTTCTGCTACCATTGTAGGTATGATCGTTTATGTTTTTATCGTATGGAAATTGGCGACCTCAGTCAGTCCCGACGACCTTGTGGAACACCAACTCATTATGAGCCACATTGCTATTTACGGGTTCCTGGTCATTCCATTAGGCCTGGCAGCCTCTACTATCTCTTCAGCCATTGGTTCGTTTATGGTAGGGCCAAGAACGTTACAGGCATTGGGGAAAGATATGTCGTTCCCTTTTAAAAGATTGAATGCATTTATTGCCAGGGGAAAACCGGATACCAACGAACCTTTTAATGCCGCGCTGGTTACCTGTATTATTGCTTTTGTTTTTGTTGCGTTTGGAAATGTTAATGCTGTTGCTGAAATTATCTCTATGTTTTTTATGGTAACATACGGCGCACTGTGCCTGATCTCTTTTCTTAACCATTTCGGAGCTGATCCGTCATATCGTCCCAGGTTTAAGTCAAAATGGGCCTTTTCATTACTAGGGTTTGTGATGAGCGTATGGTTGATGTTTAAAATAAACTGGATGTATGCCTTGCTGGCGGTGGGGGTCATGATGCTTATCTATTTCGTTATTACCAAATACCATAAAGAGCGGCAAGGATTAGAAACTATCTTCAGAAGTGCTATTTTTCAAATTAACCGGAACCTGCAGGTTTATCTTCAGAAACAAAAAAGTTTATCCCATAAACTGCCCTGGCGTCCATCTGCTGTATGTGTGTCACAAAGTACATTTCAAAGAGAAAATGCATTTAACCTGCTTAACTGGATATCGTATAAACATGGATTTGGAACGTATATCCACCTGATAAAAGATTATTTCTCAAAAACAACCGATGAAAAATCAAAAGAAATTCTGGAGATCCTCATCGGAAAATCTGACAAAAAAAACAGTCATTTATACAGCGACACCATTATTTCTCCTTCCTACACCTCGGCTATTGCTCAAATAATTCAACTACCGGGGATATCAGGAATGGAAAATAATATGGTTATTTTCGAATTTGATAAACAAGAACCCCATAATCTCGACCAAATCATTGAAAATATTCCACTTGTCCGTGCCGGAGAAAATGATGTATGTGTACTGGGAAGTTCCTCTCAAAAAATGAATTTTAAAAACGACATTCATGTTTGGATAAAACGCAGTGACATCATCAATGCTAACCTGATGATTCTGCTGAGTTATATTATTCTGGGGCACCCCGATTGGAAAAAGAGTTCTATTAAAATATTTGATGTCTGCAAAAAATCTGATGTTGAAAAAACGCGGGAAAATATTTTAAAGCTGATACAAGACGGCCGGCTTCCCATCTCATCAAAAAATGTTGAAGTTATTGAGTCTGACGAAAAAACCAACGTAAAAGACATTATTAATATGCGTTCGGCCGATGCTGCCCTTACATTAATAGGCTTTAGAATTGGCCAGCTAAAAAGTGTTGGGGCCGATGTTTTTAAAGGCTATGAAAAGATGGGAGACGTACTTTTTGTCAATGCACATGCTCAAAAAGAGATCACGTAGCCATCTACCAACAACCAACAACCAACTATTGGCTACCGGCTACTTTCCAATCTCAGCCATATGTAACTCCAGATCGCATAATACCGGTTCAAACTGTTTTAACGATGCAGGATTCACGTTAAAGGTTGCCAGAATATCTTTTATGTTGAATAGTTTTTTGATCAGCTGTTTTTTCTCTTCTTCCGGAAAAACCCCATGAATAAACAGAAAATAATCAGCTTGCTTCAGCCCCGGGATCAGTTTTGCTTCAGGATGATGGTTGGATATGAAATAATAGTTAATAGAACGGTCGGAATAATAATAATGATAAAGCGAAAAAGTGACAAAATTTTCTTTTTTATCAGGAGATGCCATTAGGTCTTTTAATTTCTTAAAATCAAAATCCAGGCCCTGGTTAATTCGGTAAATGATACGATAATCTCTCAGGTGGCAGGAAATGCCAATAATGATATAATCAGGCTTAACCCCTGAAATTTTATAACGGATCGTTTTAGCCATTCTCAATAATAATCTTGTTACAGGCTCCTTCAGCAGCTATTTGTTCAGCTCCTTTAATTGAGAAGTCAGTCCCCTTGCCAACCGTAACATTATCAATCAGTGCTTTAACAATGTACTGTTGTCGATTACCTGATATTCTTTTTACGACTTTAAAGGTAAGTGATTTTTTGTTTTTTTGAGACCACTCAAGTAATTTACTCTTGAAATTATGTTCAACAGATATAAGTTCATCAATATTAAAATAGAGCTTAATGATATGCTGTATAATTATTTTTTTTGTAGATTCAAATCCTTTATCAAGGTAGATTGCACCGACAATAGCTTCAAAAGCATCGCCGAGAATTGAGTTTGACTTTCCAATACTTCCCCCTTGACTAATCTGCATAAACTCTTCATAACCTAACCGCTTACCCAGTTCGTTTAATTGAGAACGGCTAACTATTTTCGATCGCATTTCGGTAAGAAAACCTTCATCTTTATAAGGAAATATTTTAAACAGATAATCGGCAACGATGAGCCCTAAAACAGCATCACCAAGGTATTCAAGCCGTTCGTTGCTTATTTTAACCCCATTAAATAATTCCTGGGCAGCTGATTTATGCCTTAAAGCCAATTTATACAAAGAAATATTCCCGGGATAGAACCCAAAAATATTATGTATCAAATCAAAAAAACTTTTATCCTGTGAAAGGTAAACTTTAACTGGTTTGATTTTTCTGGAAATTTAGTTGATTAATCAACATATTTTTTGAATAAAATGCTAACATTATGTCCCCCAAAGCCAAAAGTATTACTCAGGGCTAAATTGACAATTCTTTTCACCGGTTTATCATATGTAAAATTGAGAGTATTATCAATCTGAGGATCATCGGTGAAATGATTTATTGTGGGTGGAATAATATCATGCTTCACAGCAAGGATAGCTGCTATGGATTCTACTCCGCCTGCAGCACCCAGCAAATGACCTGTCATGGACTTGGTAGAGTTAATGTTGATGTTATAAGCATGTTCGCCAAAAAGGCTAACAATGGCCTTGGCTTCTGCAATATCCCCGAGTGGTGTGGAGGTGCCATGGGTATTGATGTGATCAATATCTTCTGGCTTCCAGCCTGTATCCCCAAGAGCTGATTTCATTGAGAGTACCGCACCCAACCCCTCAGGGTGTGGTGACGTCATATGATAAGCGTCAGCAGATAACCCACCACCAACTACCTCGGCATATATGTGGGCTCCCCTGCTTTTAGCATGTTCAAGCTCCTCCAACACCAACGAACCGGCACCTTCTCCCAGCACAAAACCATCACGATCTTTATCAAAAGGGCGTGAAGCCGTTTTGGGGTCATCATTCCGTGTGGAAATAGCATGCATAGCGTTAAAACCGCCAACACCGGGCTCATTCACTGCAGCTTCCGACCCTCCGGCAATAAATAAATTGGCTTTGCCCAGGCGAATGTAATTATACGCGTCAACAATTGCATTGGCCGAGGAAGCACATGCCGAAACTGTGGCAAAATTAGGGCCACGAAAACCATATTTTATTGAAATATGCCCTGCAGTAATATCGGCAATCATTTTCGGAATAAAGAATGGACTAAATCTGGGGATCATCCCGTTATTGGCAACATGAGATACTACTTCGCTAAAAAAAGTAGTTAATCCCCCAACACCGGATGCCCAAATAACACCTGCTTTTTCTAAATCTATTTTTTCAATATCTAATCCTGAATCTACCAATGATTCTTCGGCAGCAATAAGTCCAAACTGAGTATTAGGATCAAGTTTCCTGGCTTCTTTACGATCAAAATAATCAAGTGGGTTGAAATCTTTTAATTCACAGGCAAACTTGGTTTTGTAGTTAGTTACATCAAAACGCGTAATATTCTCAGCGCCACTAACTCCATTAAGCAATCCCTTCCAATATGCTTCAACAGAATTGCCTATTGGAGTTAGGGCTCCAAGACCGGTAACTACTACTCGTTTTAATATCATATACCAAAGTTAAAATTATTTGGTATTATCTTCAATGTAGGTGATAGCGTCACCAACGGTGCCTATCTTTTCTGACTGATCATCCGGAATGGAAATGTTGAATTCTTTTTCGAATTCCATAATAAGTTCAACGGTGTCGAGTGAATCTGCACCCAAATCGTTTGTGAAACTAGCTTCGGGTGTAACTTCATTCTCATCTACACCAAGCTTATCAACAATGATAGCTTTTACTCTTGAGGAAATGTCTGACATATCTTTATTTTTTTAGTTAAACTGCTTGCAAAGGAATACATTTTATCAAAGAAATGCAAAAATAAGCATTAAATTTTTATGGCAAATAGAGATAAGAGTCGAATATTCAATGTCTTATGATGTTTATTGCTTACCTTCAGGGCCAT
>CBDUSM010000059.1:0-6968 GCA_965369825.1 uncultured Bacteroidales bacterium | reverse complement strand
CCCATGTTAATGGTCATTCCATACGGACGGTCTTCAGTAATATTGATTTGTGCTTTCCCGGCATTACCTGTTAACTGTTCCCAAATGGTCACCGCCTGGTGAACGCCTGTACCTCCGGTAGGGTGCCCCCAGCCAATAAGCCCCCCTGTTGTATTGATAGGGATTTTTCCGTCACGTGCTGTATGACCGGCAGCAATAAAACCGGCACCTTTTCCTGGTTCTGCAAAGCCTAAAGCTTCTACCGCAAGAACACCGGCTATGCTGAAACAATCATGAAGTTCAATGGTACCAAGGTCATTGATTGTTATACCCGCAGAATCCAGGGCTTGCTTTATTGCTTTTTTTATAGCAGTCACCTCTGTTAAGTCAGGTGGATCATTTGTTAAGTTTCTTTCCATCTGGGCAAATGATATAACTTCAACAGCCTGTTCTTTTGGAATTCCTATCCTTTCAAGGCCTTCCTCAGAAACAATAGCTATTGCCGATCCAGCATCTGATACTTTTGAGCAATCAAGTACATTTAAATTATCAACAAAGGTTTTGCCATTAATTTTCATATTGTCATATAAAGCATCAAGATCTTCTACTTTGTTTTCATATTCCTGGGCTGTGGGACATAAACGGGCATTTTCTACTGCATTTCTAAACCAGCGTCGCATGCCTTTTCTGGCATATTCCATGCCATATTTTTCATAATAGGCCCCGGCTCTGTCACTGAACTGTCCCGGGAAGAAATAAGCATGCCCATTTTTCCTTTTCTGATACCAGCCAGCACCAGCCAGTACATCAGCTCCATAAATAGCCTTCATTGAATTTTGAACCTCTACACCAACAGCTAATACAACATCAGCTGTTTCGGCAAGGATGGATTTTATTCCGGCAGTTAAAGCCAGGGCGCCCGAAGCACAGGCTCCTTCAGTACGTGAACAGGGCTTATACTGAAGCCCCTCGTCAATCATCGGAATAAGACCGGCAAGATGGCCTTGCTTATTGAAGCGGGGAGCCATAAAATTACCAATTACACCTTCATCAACATTGGCAGCTCCTCCAATTTGCTTCAAGGTGCCTTGTCCTGCTTCTTTTATATAATGTTCAAGGCCCGGGCGAGGTTTCTTGGGGTTAAATTCTTTCCGTCCTGTACCCAGTGACACTGTGTTGGCTCCTGCAGTCATATATATTTTTCTTCTCAGCTTTTTCATGATGTATATTTTTAATTGTTTGTTTTTAGTCAAAATAATTGTTAATGGGTCCGTAGGCATGAAAGAATCCTGTTAACATAACCGTATTGACGTCATCTTCGTTATGAGCAACATTGTCAGTAACAAGTTTTTTTCCAATCTCTTTTGAACGGGAACCGTATTTTATTGCCAGGGCAGCACCCGCTGTTTCTAATGTTTTAAGTTCAGCGAAGAATTCATCCAGCATGCCTGCTTTTTTACCCCGGCTGAAATTTACCACTTTCCAGGGATAATATGACTTCGGTAACGGCCCCAGCTTTTCATCACATTTATCTTTAAATGAAGCAATGTCAATGTATCCTTTTTTCTCCGGGTCAAAAATAGCTACCGGCCTGTTTTTTTCGTATTTCAAAAAACCATCTTTCTGTGATCCATCTGAGAACTGGCCTCCTGTAACATCCATTTCAATCAGATTATTTAATACATCACTTCTCAGGTTTTCGTCTTTCTGGAAAGGATCCATTACTGCCATAATGAAGCTGACAACATCTATTCCCACATAGTCAATCAACTGGAAAATACCCATTGGCCTGATCAGGTAATCCTGTGACACTTTGTTGATCATATAAACAGCTTCGGCAAAAGGCATATCTTTGGTAAGCTGTTCAACTTCACTAAGGCCGTGTAAAGCATCACGCATAAAATGTCCATTTCCGATAAAGCCGGCAAAGTCGTTTGATGGAACGATCACCTTTCTCAGTTTCTTAGCATATTTGCGCGAAAATGCTTCCATCTCTTTGTTTGTCTGGCTGGTCACAATAAGCTCCACCAATCGTTGGACAGCCGGGGGGTTGTAGAAATGGAACCCAAGGATCCTTCCACCCAACTCAGCCTCCTCATCAATGATATTAATAGGGACTGAAGATGTATTGGTGAAGAACCATGGGGTGTTGGAATTATTCTTGTCAATTTGTGACAGTAACTTAACTTTCAAATCTTTATTCTCGCTAATGGCTTCAAAGACAAGGGTTGAATCATTGGCCGAATCCATTGTTGTTACCGGGCGGACAACACTCAATACATCGAACACATACTGATTGATAAAATCCTGGTTTTCAATAAGGTCCTGCCTGTCAGCATATGCTGTACGAAGCCAAACGGTTTTTTTCTCAGCAAGTTTTTGAACCTGTGTTCTCAAAAACCCCATTAACCCGGCAAGGCCTTTATTTGATACGTCTATTGCATTTAGCACAAAGGTCATATCCTTGTTTTCGGGTTTGAGGCTTAGGTCAGTCATTTCAACGGCAGTAAGCAATAAAATACCACTGCCCATTTTACCGGCGGCTCCAAGCACCGATACGTTTTGAAGTCTTTCGTCGTAATTCATGTTATGTTTTATTATGTTTATTAATAATCTGTTTCCCTCCATAACTAAAGTTATGGGTTAGTGCCATTCCGGCTTTCGTTTTTCCAAAAACGCCTTCATTCCAACTTCACCTTCTGCTTTAAATTGTGATCCGAAATATTCAGACTCCAGTTTACAACCTTCAGTAAAATCAGACAATAAGCCAGTCCTGGTAACCAGTTTCACCTTCTTTATTGCTTCAGGCCCTTTGGAAATAATTTTTTTAGCAATTTTTAATACCTCTTCCATTAATTCCTCAGGCTCAACCACTTTCTGGACCAGGCCAATCCTCAGGGCATCCTCTGCCCCTATCATATCAGCAGTGGTTAGCAGGTAAAGGGCATCTGCCAGCCCCACCAGGCGTGGCAGACGTTGTGTGGCTGCATACCCGGGTATCATGCCAAGGTTAACCTCAGGCTGCCCGAATTTGGCTTTATTACTGGCAATCCGGAAATCACATCCCATGGCAAGCTCCAGTCCTCCACCTAATGCATATCCATTGATAGCTGCAATAACCGGTATTTCCATTTTCTCAAGGCTGTGGAAGGTGTTTTGGCCAAGCTTTGAAAAAGCCGAACCTTCTTCAGGAGTCATATCTACCATCTCGGCAATGTCGGCACCTGCAACAAAAGACTTACCTTCACCGGTAATGATCATTACCCTTAGCTCCTTGTTTTCTGACAACGAAGCCACCAAATCATCCATCTCATTAAAGAAATGGGTATTTAATGCATTCATTGCCTCCGGGCGGCTAATGGTTACAATGGCTATGCCGTCTTGAATTTCAACTTTTAAAATTTTATATTCCATAACTGCTAACTGTTTTTATTAATATGCTGTTAGAAGCAAGATAAAAGTGAACAAAAATTTGTTGATTAAAATAAAGAAAATTCTACTGTTTATTAAATAACACAAAAATAGAAATATCTTTTTCAATGCCCAAATATTTTGTCTTAATTTGACAGAAAAATATAAATTCGCCATAAAGGTTCTATGGCATCAAGTTGGATAAAGCAAGATGTTCAATCGTACATGAATCAAAACCGGTACCCAATCTGGATCAAATACCTTAGCCCCAATCCGAAGCTGGTGTGAACACCTTTTTCGTTAAGAAAACCTTCGTCAATCAATTTATCCAGGCCAGGGACCTTTGCTACAAGGATATCATAAATGGCTTGTAAATACTCATCATTTTCATCCACTGTAAGATCTCCCTTGAGTTTGGCGTTAAAATTATAAACCGACACCGCAGGCGCAAGGAAAATAAAATCAACAGTTAACCTTTTTTTTATGGCAAGTTGATACCCCAGTTCAACGCCGAAGGTTCCAATCTTTAAGCCTGCGTCGAGTAGTAAGTTTCCTTGAACAGAAGGGCTGTTGATCACAGTAACGTCGTTTTGAAACTGATAATGGTGAAAAGACATAAAGGGCCCCCAATACAATCCGTCAGGAGCTACTTGCTTATTGCGGTTTTTAAAATAAAACCGATAGTCTCCGGATAATGTAAAGCCGCTTTTATGTGATGTGTTTTCTATGCTCAAACTATCATAAATGCCTGTCGAAGGCAATGTAAAATAGCCGGCATTAACTGAAAAAGAGCGATAAGGAGACAACATGCGCTCAAAACCCAGGTTTATATTCGTTTTGCCCCAAAGGAGGAAGGGTGTCATATTCCATTTGACAATATTGCGCTTGTAGTCGGGTTGATGAAACAAAGTTGAATCCTGCGCGAAAGAACGACTGACAATCACGGCCATAAATACAAATAAAAGCAAAAGATGGTTTTTTTTCATATCATTCATTTTGTATTGTACCTTGTGCATGGTTCATAGACGAAGTTAACTCTTGCTATCTGCCTTTCAATCGACAATAAAAAGAATTGCCCGATTGTTAGCTAATCGTCAGCCGTTTCTTAATTATCTCAGAAATAGCATCAATCGGTATTCTCTCCTGTTCCATCGAATCTCTTTCCCTGATGGTAACCGTGTTATCTTTCAGGGGTTGATGATCAACCGTGATGCAGTATGGTGTTCCAATGGCATCCTGTCGCCTGTAACGTCTGCCAATAGCATCTTTCTCTTCATAAAAGCACATATAATCATACTTCAGGCTATTGATAACCTCGCGTGCTTTTTCGGGAAGCCCATCTTTTTTAATAAGGGGAAGAATAGCTGCTTTAACAGGAGCGAGGAATGGAGGAAGTTTAAGCACAACACGTTGAGAGCCATCATCCAGTGTTTCTTCATGAAAAGCATTGCTGAGAACAGCCAGGAAGGTCCTGTCGAGCCCGATGGAAGTTTCAACCACGTAAGGTGTGTAATTTTGATTTAGTTCAGGATCGAAATATTGAATTTTCCTTCCCGAATATTCCTGATGGGCGGCTAAGTCGAAGTCAGTGCGGGAATGTATCCCTTCAATTTCCTTAAACCCAATAGGAAATTCAAATTCAATATCAGAAGCTGCATTGGCATAATGAGCCAGTTTTTCATGGTCGTGGAAACGGTATTTATCAGCAGACATGCCTAATGAAAGGTGCCATTTCATACGCTCCTCTTTCCAGTATTCATACCATTTTAGCTCTTCTCCGGGCCGGACAAAGTATTGCATCTCCATCTGTTCGAATTCTTTCATCCTGAACAGGAATTGTCGGGCAACAATCTCATTACGAAAGGCTTTGCCCACCTGAGCAATGCCAAAAGGTATTTTCATCCTGCCTGATTTTTGCACATTCAGGTAATTGGTAAATATCCCCTGGGCTGTTTCAGGCCGTAAGTACACTTCGTTTGCATCTTCACTCAACGAACCCATTTGCGTGGAAAACATCAGGTTAAATTGCCTCACATCGGTCCAGTTTTTAGAACCGGAAACAGGGTCTGCAATGCCCAGGTCCTCGATAAGGGTCTTAATAGCAGGAAAATCCTCGTTATCCATAGCTGAATAAAGACGTTTGGCTATCTCATCTCTTTTTTTCTGGTAATCCACAACACGCGGATTCGTGGCAAGGTATTGATCCTTATCAAAGGTTTCACCAAAGCGCTTTTCGGCTTTAATGATCTCTTTTTGGATCTTCTGTTCGATCTTGGCCATATAATCCTCTATCAGCACATCCGCCCTGTATCTTTTTTTTGAGTCCTTATTGTCGATCATCGGATCGCTGAAAGCATCAACATGGCCGGATGCTTTCCATACCGTAGGGTGCATAAAGATGGCAGCATCCAGGCCAACGATATTTTCATGGTATTGCACCATGGATTTCCACCAGTAATTTTTGATATTATTTTTGAGTTCAACGCCATGCTGTCCGTAATCGTAAACGGCACTCAGGCCGTCATATATTTCACTTGATGGAAACACAAACCCATACTCTTTGGCATGGGCTATTATTTTCTTGAATTTATCTTCGTTATTTGCCATTTTGCAAAAATAGGATATTTTCAACGGATCCGATATAATAAATTTTTATGCCATTTTTTTTTCAGTGTATAGGAATCGCTTATAAAAGGACTATAACAGAAATTATTTTCTTGCGGGTATATTTCCCGGAATATTTTAAAATGCGCATGGCTTCATGGTAAGACATGACCGTTGGCCTGGTTAATCCACTCATTTTGGATAGATGTGTAATCTCAATTAAAATGCCACTTGACCGGAACAATAGTTGCATAAGTTTCAGGAATCCGCTGCGATTCCTTACGTTAAAAAGTTCCTGGATATCTCTTGCATAAAAACTGTCAATCCATTCAGAAAAAAATAGTTCATTGATGTTTTGAGAAAGCAAAGGTTCTGGTAATCCTCCTTGCCGTAGCCGAAAATCAAGATCAGTAATATTAAAAAGTTCTTTACATTCATCCCACATTACAGGAGGGAGATAAATCATATTTTTTCTTCCTGTTAACGAATCTTTAAATTTCCGGGTGGCTTCCAGTGTAGAAGAACCGGTTGCTTATTTTGCATCCAGGAGACAATTGCCTTTAAACAAATTCATAAATATAATAGTCGAACTAAAAGCCAGGATTTAGATATTACAGATTGATAATAAACTCCCAAATGTATTGATGCATAATGCCTTTAGGATTGCTTACTTTAATTTCATCCATTGAAACAAGATATTTTGGATAACTGTCATTAATTGATTCCAAAACCTGAAATTCCCTGTTCATTGTTTGTTCGGAAGATAAAAGATAGGTAACCTGAATGTATTTTTTTATTTCCCCTTTTGTCGCTATAAAATCAACTTCGAGATTTTTATTATAACCAACCTTCACTTCAAAGCCAGACATACGGAGGTGCAAATACACAACATTTTCCAACATGGAAGCAATGTCGGTAGTAAGTTGTGGGTACAGGTAGTTTCTAAAACCAAGATCGTTTACATAGTATTTTTT
>CBDUSM010000058.1:0-6982 GCA_965369825.1 uncultured Bacteroidales bacterium | reverse complement strand
TATACAGAACGACGAAATAAATTAAAAAACCAGATCGGTTCAGGAATAATCTTACTGCCGGGAAACAGTGAAGCATCCTGTAACTATCCGGCCAATACTTATCATTTTCGACAGGATAGCAATTTTCTTTATTTCTTTGGTTTAGACCACCCGGACCTCGCTGGAGTGTTGGATGTTGATAATAATAAAGATTACATTTTCGGTAACGATGTTGATATGGATGATATCATATGGATGGGGCCACAACCTTTAATGAAAGACAGAGCTGCCGGGGTGGGCGTGGAAAACACAAAACCATTCGGTGCACTGGTCGATTTTTTAAACAATGCAATTAAGTCGGGTAGAAAAATCCATTTCCTTCCTCCATATAGGGGAGAGCAGTTGGTTCAATTAAAACAGCTTCTTGGTTTTTTAACCGCCCGGGTCAACGACTATGTATCACAGGAACTGATCGGGGCCGTAATTGAGTTTCGTTCAATAAAAGACGAATACGAGATTTCCGAAATCGAAAAAGCTGTTGATATTGCCTATGACATGCATGTGACAGCTATGAAAATGGCTATGCCAGGAGTAGTTGAAAGGGAAATTGCAGGAACAATTGAGGGTATCTCTCTTGCACAAGGAGGGCCTGTATCTTTTCCGATAATACTAAGCATAAACGGCCAGACTTTGCACAATCATTATCACGGCAACACACTTGTTGAGGGCCGTATGATGGTTACTGATGCCGGGGCAGAAACTACCATGCACTATGCAAGCGACATAACCAGGACGGTACCCGTTGGCGGAAAATTCAACCAACGACAAAAAGAAATTTACCAGGTTGTTCTTGATGCCAATGTCAAATCAATTGAGGCCATCCGGCCGGGTGTTACCTACAAAAGCATTCATTTATTAGCTGCTAAAACCGTTGCCGGCGGGCTTAAAGAGCTGGGTCTAATGAAGGGCGATGTGGATGAGGCTGTTTCACAGGGCGCTCACGCCCTTTTCTTCCCGCATGGGCTTGGACACATGATGGGCCTTGATGTTCATGACATGGAGGGCCTGGGCGAAAATAATGTCGGATACGACAATGAAATAAAAAGATCGGGCCAATTCGGGCTGGCTTTCCTCAGGCTGGCAAAAAAATTACAACCCGGTTTTGTACTCACAGTAGAGCCCGGTATTTACTTCATTCCTGAGCTGATCAATCAATGGAAAGTAAAAAAGAAATTTGAAGAATTCATCAACTACGATAAAATCGGTGATTACATGGCCATTGGCGGTATCAGGATTGAGGACGATGTGCTGGTGACCGGTTCCGGGTACAGGGTACTGGGAAAGCCGATACCCAAAACGATTGAAGATATTGAAAGGGTAATGCAAAAATAATGGCTGTCAGGTGTAACACCTGACAGCACAGCATCGTCATCCTTTCACAAAAATCGCCTTTATAATATGATTTGCCATTTTAGGATTTTCTTTCAGCCTGCGGGTTGAATACCCAAACCACTGTTTGCCAAAAGGAACATATACCCGCATGGTGTGGCCCTTTTCGATAATTGATTTTCTTAATTCGGGAGTGACGCCGTATAACATCTGAAACTCATACTTCTCTTTCGGTATATTGTACTTCTCAATAAGCTGATACGCCCCGCTAATTATTGGCTTATCGTGTGTAGCAATTCCCGGATACATTTTATGCTGAAACATAAATTCCACCTCTTCCAAAAAATGTTGATTTATTTCATGATACTTTTTAAACGCGATGTCAGGGTGTTCAACATATATTCCCTTACATAACCGGTAATTTAACGGGATCTCCTCAGAATGAATGTCCATCAACCCCTTCATGTCGTTGAGTGTACGTTTCATATACGACTGAAAAACCAGGCCAACATTTTTGGGAAATTCTTTTTTTAGTTTTCGAAATAATTCTATTTCCAAATCTATACATTGCGAATCTTCCATATCAACACGAACAAAATTATTATAGAATGCAGCTTTTGCAACGACTTCCCTGATATTGCGGTAGCAAACATCTTTGTCGAGTAGCAGGCCAAACATGGTTGGCTTAACTGAATAATTACCATCGATATGTTCCTTTTCTGCAACATCGATAAGGTTTAAATATTCCTTTTTGTTTTCTTCTGCCTGATTGAGATTGGTAATAAATTCACCAAGGACATCAAGTGTGACTTTCATTCCACGGCCATTAAGGTCTTTCGACACGCGGATAGCGTCATCAAGAGATTCTCCGGCAATGTATTTTTTTGAAAACACCCACACAACTTTTTTGGGGAAAAATGGAAGTATCGCGGCTATTGCTTTATTAAACATGGTTTATTGGTTTATTACAAGCTGTTTCAGTCTGGCATTGTTAACAAAATAACAGGCAAATTTAAATTAAATTTCATGTTCTCAAAGAAAAATTTTAATTTCTATTACAACTATCGAATATAAAACAGCTGCGGTAGTAACCTGTAGGTTAATGATTTTTATATTTTTACTACATAAAGCCCCGACAAGCAGCATTTTCTTCAATATGCTCCTCGTCCTGCAATTTGTTTCATTATTTAGTGCAAATATTTCAATTTCAAAAACATATAATTCCTTTAATTACTAAACACATTGATTCTTAGCTAAATTATTACTATTTTTGTGCTTTTTATGCCCAAATTACCAATAAACTATGGAAAAAATAAAAGTATTATTCGTCAATCAAGAAATCACCCCTTACTTGGAAGAAAGCCCCATGAGTACCATTGGACGTTATCTCCCACAGGGGATCCAGGAAAAAGGTAAAGAGATAAGAACGTTCATGCCAAGGTATGGCAATATCAACGAAAGAAGGAACCAGCTTCACGAGGTGATCCGGCTCTCAGGAATGAATCTGATTATCGATGATAACGATTATCCTCTTATCATCAAGGTGGCTTCTATCCAGTCGGCCAGAATGCAAATATATTTTATAGATAATGAAGATTACTTCCAGCGAAAATTCATTTTCCGCGATAAAAACGATAAATTTTTTGAAGACAATGACGAACGGGCTATCTTTTTTTCATGTGGTGTTTTGGAAACGATTAAAAAACTTGGGTGGTCACCGGACGTTGTACATTGCCATGGATGGATAACCAGCCTTATTCCATTATATGTTAAAAAAGCATTTAAAGATAATCCTCTTTTTAGTGATACAAAAGTGTTTTTATCTCTTTATGACGATGATTTTGAAGAAACATTAAATAAGGATTTTTATAAAAAATTTAAGAAGGACGGTATTGCCGACGCAGACCTTACCCACTATAAAAAGCCGGAATATCGAAGCCTTATCAAGGCTGCCATCGACAATTCAGATGCACTTATTATGGGTAGTAAAAATATTAATGCGGAATTGGAAAAATATGCCCAGTCATCGGGAAAACCATTATTAGAATACCAACCCGAAGAGACATATATACAAACATATTCTGATTTTTATGATAAAATTCTTGCTGAATAATTTTTTCTGATAATAAATTTAATGCGTTCTTCGTTATCAGCAAAAAAAAAGAAATTGAAAAAGTTTAGTCATAAATTCAATTATCTCATTTTCTACACCATTTCCATGGTGTTGATTTTAGCCTCCTGTAATAAAAAGCCTGAAGCTCTTGGGCTGGATCTTGTTGACAATAACCCTCTGGGCGTTGAATTCAATGATACAACCTCAATTGTAGCTTTTTCAGTCTTTGAGGATTCGGCTCGAACGGATGAACTTTCTGCTGTGTTGCTGGGATCATTGTTCGATCCGGTTTTTGGAATAACAACAGCCAATATTTACTCACAACTCAGCCTTACAACACTTACTCCTGATTTTGGAACCAACCCCCAGTGTGACTCAATGGTCCTGGCCATTAACTATTCAGGATACTACGGAGATACATTAACCGAATTAACTTTTAAAGTATTTGAGGTTGTTGAACAAATAAGCTTTGATTCGGCTTATTATTCCATCAATAACCTGGAGATTGATCAAACCGAGCTTGCAAACTATACAACATCGCCTAAGCCAACCGATAGTGTTTATATCGACTCTATTCCCCTTGCACCTCATCTGAAAATTCCGATGAATACCATTCTGGGTGATAAAATCCTATCAGCTCCTCAGGCCTCTCTTGAAGACAACGTTGCTTTTAAAGAATTTATTAATGGTATTTATATCTCAACCGACCCGGTTGCTATGCCCGGAGAAGGATCCATTCTTTATCTCTCTTTCTTCTCTTCCATTTCCCATATGGAATTACATTTTCATAATGATGATGAAGATTCGTTGATATATTATTTATCAATCAACAACATTGCAAACGCCCGGTTTGGAAATTATAATCATTTTGAATACGCTGAGGGAGCACCTGAATTTAAAACACAAATTAATGGTGATACGGCTTTGGGTCAGCAATTGATCTATTGTCAGGCCATGGCTGGTATTAAAACAAAAATCACTTTCCCGCACTTAATGGAATGGGTGAAAGATAAAAAAATTGCTATTAATGAGGCTCAATTAATTTTTCACAATAACGACCCACAAAACATTTTGTTACCCCCGGAATCTCTTTCGTTGCTGAAAATAAACGACGATGGGAGCTTTGATTTCCTTGCGGACCAATTTCAAGGAGAATATTATTTTGATGGTGTTTATACCAACGAACGATATCGTTTTCGAATTACCCAATATTTACAAAAAGTTCTTAATGGTGACCAGCAAAATAATGGAATTTATCTTTTGGTTCCCGGAGCATCGTTAAAGGCCAACAGGGTGGTTTTAAATGGTTTTGAAAGCCCCTCAAACCGAATAACCCTGGAGCTAATTTATACACACCTTAATTTATAGACCTATGTGTGGAATTATTGGTTATGTTGGAAACAAACAAGCATACCCGGTTCTGATCAATGGCTTGTACAGATTGGAATACCGAGGATATGACAGTGCTGGGGTGGCTATCATAAATGAAGAAGAAAATGAACTATTTCTTTATAAATCCCAGGGAAAAGTATCACAACTGGATGCTAAAATTACCGGGAAAAAACCATCGGGAACAATCGGCATTGCTCATACCCGGTGGGCTACCCATGGTGAGCCAAATGATATTAACGCACATCCGCACTCTTCCCAGTCGGGCAACCTGGTCATTATTCATAACGGAATAATAGAAAATTACATTCCGTTAAAAAAGGAATTGATCGGGCGTGGCTACACATTTAAGAGCGACACCGATACCGAGGTCTTGATTCAACTAATTGAAGATATACAGATAAATGAAAATTTAGATCTTTTTGAAGCTGTCCGCTCTGCCCTGAATCAGGTTATCGGAGCTTATGCGATTTTAGTTTTTTCCATATCCAATCCGGATACGTTAATTGCTGCCCGTAAAAGTAGCCCTCTCGTTATCGGCAAAAAAATGGGAGAATATTATATTGCCTCCGATCCCACACCAATAATTGAATACACCAAGGATGTGGTTTATCTGAACGATGATGAAATTGCCATCATCAAAAGAAATCAGGACCTCAGAATAAAAACGATCAGAAATAAAGAGAAAACTCCTTACTTCGAGAAACTAGAAATGAGCCTTAGCGCCCTGGAAAAAAAGGGTTACGATCATTTCATGCTTAAAGAGATTTTTGAGCAACCACATTCAGTCAGTAACAGCATGCGCGGACGCCTTGACCCACACAAGGGGAGTATTTCTCTCGGTGGAATAAGTGATTATCTTCAAAAAATGACCAAGGCTGATCGTATCCTGATTATTGCATGCGGAACATCCTGGCATGCAGGGCTGGTAGGAGAGTATCTGTTCGAAGATCTTGCCCGAATTCCAGTTGAAGTTGAATATGCTTCAGAGTTTCGCTACAGAAACCCCGTTATTTGTGAAAACGATATAGTTATTGTTATTTCACAATCCGGGGAAACCGCTGACAGCCTGGCGGCAATTGAGCTCGCCAAATCTAAAGGAGCAACAATAATCGGTATATGTAACGTAGTCGGCTCATCAATATCCCGTGCTTCACATGCAGGATCCTATACCCACGCAGGACCCGAAATTGGTGTAGCTTCTACCAAGGCTTTCACGGCCCAGGTTACTATTCTCACTATGATGGCTTTACTAATTGGCCGTAAAAAAGGAACCATAACCCGGTCAAAATATTTTCAATACATACATGAATTAAGCCAGATTCCCGCTAAAATAAAACATGTATTAAAATCAAATGATAATATCCGAAAAATTGCCGAAAATTATAAAAATACCCGCAACTTCCTCTACCTTGGAAGAGGATATAATTTTCCGGTTGCCCTTGAAGGAGCACTTAAGCTGAAAGAGATATCTTATATCCACGCAGAAGGATACCCGGCCGCAGAAATGAAACACGGCCCCATTGCTCTCATTGATGAGGAAATGCCAGTAGTTGTTATTGCAACTAATAAAGGCACTTACGATAAAGTGATTACCAATATCATGGAAGTAAAAGCCAGAAAGGGTAAAATAATTGCTATCATTACCAAAGGTGATGAAGCCGTTAAAGAGCTCGCGGATTATTTTATTGAAATTCCGGAAACAGAAGAATTTCTTGTTCCTTTATTGGCAACCATACCTCTCCAGCTCTTATCGTACCATATGGCTATTCTACGTGGTTGTGATGTTGACCAACCAAGAAACCTGGCTAAGTCCGTTACAGTAGAATAAAAACTCTATAGCCTTGATGCAACAGCATCCCAGTCAACCAAATTCCAGAAGTCAGAAATGTAATCAGGGCGCTTATTCTGCTTATCAAGGTAGTAAGCATGTTCCCATACATCACAGGTCAAAAGGGGTATTAATCCATTTCGCAATGGGTTACCGGCATTGCTTTCCTTTACAATCTCTAATTTACCTTCCGCATTCTTAACCAACCAGGCCCATCCTGAACCAAACAGGGTAGCTGCCGCTGAAGAAAATTCATCTTTAAATTTATCAAAAGACCCAAA
>CBDUSM010000057.1:0-7054 GCA_965369825.1 uncultured Bacteroidales bacterium | reverse complement strand
GATATTCAAATAGCAAAAAAATCAACATTACTTTCTTTCTTTCAAAAAAAAATCATCTTTGTTGAAAATTTATCAGTTAAAAAAATCAGTAAGCGGAAACACTGAAACCATTCTCACTATTTAGTAATTCAACTATTTAACAATAAAGAAAAATATTAATTATTTTATTTGTATTTATATTTTATTTACATTTACAGATTTAAAATATTTACTAAATTAAAATATTTAAGCCATGAAAAAATTAGTTTTACTCTTATGTGCATTTGCAGCAGTTTTACCTGCATTTTCTAATCAGGGAGTTATCCAGGGAAATGTTGAAGATTCTAACATTTTACAGCCTATTGAAGGGGTGGAAGTGAAATTATTTAAAAATACCATTTTTCTTGGTTCTGATATTACAGATCAATATGGTAATTTTTCATTCTCAGGATTATCGCAAAACCTTTATGAACTACAGTTCTTACATGAAGATTATTTTGAAGATAATACCTTTGTTCTTGTACCAGATAGTACAACTATTTATGTAAATAAACAATTGAATCCTAAAATTGTAGAAGTATCCGTTGCTGAGATTGTAATAAACGGTGACAGTATTTTAGGCATTACCTATCAGGTAAATCTTGGGGACACATTGGATTGTGAATTTTATATCCAAAATGATGGTAATGTCCCGGTCAATTCCTATATGACTGTTTCTTCTACAGCCATCGGCTTTGACCCTGACAGTGTAGTTACGGAAGAATGTAACATAGATCCCGGGCAAACAGGCTTGCTGACATTTACACTAATCATAAACGACGGTTATTTGAACGGAGAAAAAGAAATACAATACCATCTGCGGGCCTGGGATCCGGACAGAATCCCTGATTATATCAATTATCCGCAAAGCGCATTTCAAAGCCTGGGGAATTTCCTGGTTTCCTCCGATTTTAAAAATGCTATTTTCAGCCGGCTCGATTTTGATAAGTTAATATATGAACCGGGTGAGGAGCTGAACATAGCTCTCAAATTAAAGAATAACGGAGAAATCGGGGCTGCTTTTTCCGTAACTGTTTGTATATCCGACATACCGCACAACAGTGGTGAGATAGATACAATTAATTACGAACACCACCAAAATAATATTGTATTAAATAAAGACGAAGAAAAAACATTAAACAGGGTAAACTGGCAAATACCGCAGGATTTTGATGGAAAGGAATGTTATGTTTTTGCCACAGTTACCAGTGTTACCGGTGATGTAACTATCGAATATGATAAAACCATCGGTGTTTTTCATGTGGAAAACATTCCGCAGGTTATCAGTTATACCGCCGAACATTACCGCCCGGTCAACGGCATTGCTGAAATCGTGCCTGTGGACATTGAAGGCCAGGATATGTACGTAATAACCTACTATGATGTTAATTCCGAAATTTTATATTTTGATGGCCAGCAATACTGGTCCGGGGGTTATGAAGATATAGAATACATGATAGTAACAGATGAGCAGGGTTTGGCCATAAGGCAGGTATCCGACCTTTTCAGGAAATCCTTGTTTACGGCAATGGGTTATGAAGTATTTGAAAAGGCTGACGTTTATTGGGTCGAGAATATGAAAAAGCTCTACAAACTTTATAAGGATGTTGACAGCCTGAAAAACGTACACCAGGATTTTATAAATGGAAATATTGCAAATGCAGAGCACCGGATATTAATTGCTAAAATAGGACAATTATTTGCCGGCATAGGTTCAAGTGTCGTTACCGGTCCCGCATTAGCCGGGGGGACAATCGCAGATATTATATTTAAAGATCAGATGATCATAACTGTACTGCCCTTTGTAGCAGGAGAATTGGCCAGCTATGCAGGGAGCACCAGTGATTTTGGAACCATAATTCCTCAGCACCCTGAAAATAATCCTATCCCTTACAGTGAACCACAGGAAATTCAGGAAAATACCGATTTTTTATTAACAGCTTTTATAATTTTTACAGCAGCGAGTATCCTCTTTAAATATTATGAAGGCCTGGCCGAAGCAGACCTGGCAGCCATGGTACAACACCAGAATCTGATCATTCCTCCTCTTGATAGGGCAGAGAACTACTTATTTGAAAGTGGTACCGGCAATGCATATAGTTTCGGGGAGACGCTTTATGCCAGATCCATTATTTTCCGAAAGGAAAGCCCTTCTTATGAACATATTGTTGACTGCCTGGGCTGGGGTATCGACGACCCGTACGGAATTAACGGCGGTGATAACAGTTCAACTTTTTTTCAATTCTATATCATGGGATTAACTGAATATATTGCTTATGTTGACGGTTTGCAGGAGGTGGACCCCAATAACAGCTTCACAGAGCACCTTACTGTGATTGAGGATTATTTTGATGTGGTGAATGAAGAACAAGCCCGGATGAACCTGATGAAGGGTACTATTTATTTTGATTCGTACAGCCTGGGATTGCTGGGTTTTGAAAAAATGAACCAGATCGATTCACATACCTTCTATAACAATGGATTGAGCTTACAGATATTACTCCCTGACCATGTATATTCAGATATATTGGATGCAGAAGTTAATTTTTATGATTACAACGGGGGGATAACAAATGGAACTGTTAACTATGAAATAGACGACACCGGATTGAACGGCAGCTTTACCCACCAGGGAAACGGCAATTACACTGTTTCCATTGATATTTCTTCGATTTCCATATCACAACCAACGATATTCCGCTTTGAAGTTGCGGCTTCCTATGGTGGTACAATTGTGGAAGGATTCAGGTATTTCAGCATTTTGCCTCAGATTTCCGGCGAAGTCTTTTACATTGTGCCGGATAAATATAATTTAACCAATGAAGAATTTGCGTGCAAAGCATTTTTAGACTCTCTATATTTATTGCAGACTGTATCGATCAATGAGTTCCGTTATTCCATACCAAATCCCGACAGCCTGCCCGTTTTAACAATTTACAGCAACGAACCTTCTCTTCACTCATTTTTTGCGGATACTGTTTTCCTACAAAAGTTAAAGGAATATATGATGCAGGGTGCAAATGTTGCTTTATTCGGCAATGCTGTGGAGCTTTTAGACATGAGTGGAATAACTACCGATCTGTTTGAGAATCAAACTGCATATTATTATGGTATTGAATATCAACGCATCACCAATATCAATCATCCTGTTACACAGGAATATACTTTGAATTATCAATTTAATCCAAGAACAGGCTGTACTTTATACGGGAGTTATTTCCCGGATTTAAATCCGTCCATAGGAATGGTTAATCTCGGATATTTTTACTATTACATTCCTTACTCTAGTCATTCTTTAAAAGATTTAGGCGAAATACCTTATGGTAATGGCAAGGCTGTTTTCCTGGGATATGCTGGCTTCCTGTACGCAACCGATGACTTTTTAAGCCTGGCAGGCAGGATCATTGACCATTTGCAAAATCAAAGCAATGCCAGTGTAAAGGTTGATATGAGCTCACCTGTTCCGGGTTTCCAGAACCAGGTTTTTGAAATTGCTGTGGATGTTACCGCTTACGGCGGTGTATTACCTATTGACTATGTTACTTCAAAACTAAATATACCGGCCAATACATCACTCGAATATGTAACGGTAGATGGTAATACTGTAACAACTGATCTTTCTGTTTCTCTTGGAACAATGAATAGTGGTGATATCAGGCATGTGATTTACGGGCTTTATTGCAGCACACTGGGCATTAAGTATTTTTCCGTTAATGTTACCACGGGACTGGTATATGAGGCTTATGACGAACTTCAAAAATCAATACACCTTCCCGGCGCTCTGAATGATAACCTGCTGCTGGTGATGATCAATGACCAGGAAAACCAGGCGCTGCATAATAAATTGGAATGGATGGGGTATTCATACACAACATCCACGGTACAGAATATCATAGATAACGGTATCGGCAGCGCTTATAAACAAGTAGTGATATTCAACAATACATCAGCCCTTCCTGCCGACTTTCAATACGCCGATTTTCACAACAGGCTTAAGGATTTTATGAACCAGGGCGGAAACCTTACCTTATTCGGCAATGCAACAGAGCTTTTGGATATGAGTGGAATAACTACCGATTTGTTTGAGAATTATAATGCAGGTTATTATGGCTCTGATAGGCAACACATCACCAATATCAATCATCCAGTTACACAGGAATATACTTCGGGTTATTACTTTTATCCAAGATCAGCCGGTACTTTATACGGAAGTTATTTTCCGAATTTAAATCCATCCATAGGAATGGTCAATCTTGGGTATTATTATGAGTGGAGTACTGGCGGTTATTTTAAAGATTTAGGCGAAATACCTTATGGCAATGGCAAGGCTATCTTCCTGGGATATGCAGGCTTCCTGTATGCAACCGATGACTTTTTAAGCCTTTCGTCAAGGATCATTGATTATTTGCAAAATCAAAGCAATGCCAGTGTAAAGGTTGATATGAGCTCACCTGTTCCGGGTTTCCAGAACCAGGTTTTTGAAATTGCTGTGGATGTTACCGCTTACGGCGGTGTATTACCTATTGACTATGTTACTTCAAAACTAAATATACCGGCCAATACATCACTCGAATATGTAACGGTAGATGGTAATACTGTAACAACTGATCTTTCTGTTTCTCTTGGAACAATGAATAGTGGTGATATCAGGCATGTGATTTACGGGCTTTATTGCAGCACACTGGGCATTAAGTATTTTTCCGTTAATGTTACCACGGGACTGGTATATGAGGCTTATGACGAACTTCAAAAATCAATACACCTTCCCGGCGCTCTGAATGATAACCTGCTGCTGGTGATGATCAATGACCAGGAAAACCAGGCGCTGCATAATAAATTGGAATGGATGGGGTATTCATACACAACATCCACGGTACAGAATATCATAGATAACGGTATCGGCAGCGCTTATAAACAAGTAGTGATATTCAACAACGCATCTTCCCTTCCTGCCGACTTTCAATACGCCGGTTTTCACAACAGGCTTAAGGATTTTATGAACCAGGGCGGTAACCTTGCTTTATTCGGCAATGCTGTGGAGCTTTTGGATATGAGTGGAATAACAGATAATCGTTTTAGCAATCTTTATATTGGGGACTATCATCATAGAGAGCAACATATAACTAATATTTATCATCCTATTACAGAAGAGTATTCCAGTGATTACGTTTTTAATTATCACTATTCAAATCCTACTTTTTATGGTAGTAGCTTTATTTTAGATCTAAATATAGGAATGGTAAAACTTGGACATTTTTGTCGTCAATATGGAAAGGATATTTATATTTATGATGATAATTTTGGTGAAATACATTATGGAAGCGGTAAAGCAGTCTTTTTAGGAATTGCTACTTTTGAATATGAACCATTGTATGACCCAAATGCGTTGAAACATCTCTCGTTACGAATTATTGACCATTTGCAAAACCAGGGCAATTCCAGTGTAAAAGTAGAAATGAGCACCCCGGTTCCAGGATTTCAGAATGAGGTTTTTGAAATTGCTGTTGATGTTACCGCTTATGGTGGTGTATTACCTATTGACTATGTTACTTCAAAACTAAATGTACCGTCCAATACATCGCTCGAATATGTAATGGTGGATGGTAATACTGTAACAACTGATCTTTCTGTTTATCTTGGAACAATGAATAATGGTGATATTAAGCATGTGATTTATGGGCTGTACTGCAGCACCCTGGGCATTAAGGATTTTTCCGTTAATGTAACCACGGGACTGGTGTATGAGGCTTATGATCAACTTCAAAAATCAATTCACCTTCCCGGTTCTCTTAATGAAGACTTGTTGGTGGTTCTGATCAATGACCAGGAAAACCAGGCGCTACACAATACACTCGACTGGATGGGGTATTCATACACAACATCCACGGTACAGAATATCATAGACAACGGGATCAGCAGCGTTTATAAACAGGTGGTGATATTCAACAATGCCTCTTCCCTTCCTGCCGACTTTCAATACGCCGGTTTTCACAACAGGCTCAAGGATTTTATGAACCAGGGCGGAAACCTTGCCTTATTCGGCAATGCTGTGGAGCTACTGGACATGAGTGGAATAACTACCGATTTGTTTGAGAATCATTATGCATCTTATGTTTATTGGGATTGTCAATACATCACCAATATCAATCATCCTGTTACACAAGAATATACTTTGAATTATGAATTTAAACCAAGAACAAGCGGTACTTTATACGGGAGTTATTTCCCTAATTTAAATCCATCTATAGGTATGGTAAATCTCGGGTATTATTACGCTTACAATTATGGCTATAGTAATAGAAAAGATTTTGGTGAAATACCCTATGGCAATGGCAAAGCTTTATTCCTGGGATGTGCAAGCTTCCTGTATGCAACTGATGAATTTTTTAGCCTTTCGTTAAGGATCATTGACCATTCGCAAAACCAAAGCAATGCCAGTGTAAAAGTAGAAATGAGCACCACGGTTCCAGGATTTCAGAACCAGGTTTTTGAAATTGCCGTGGATGTTACAGCTTACGGTGGTGTATTACCGATCGACTATGTGGTATCCACACTCAATATCCCGAATAATACCTCTCTTGAATATGTTATGGTGGATAACGACACGGTAACTACTGACCTTGCGGTTTCTCTGGGCACAATGAACAATGGCGAGATCAAACATGTGGTTTACGGGCTGTACTGCAGCACCTTGGGTATTAAAGATTTTTCCGTTAATGTAACTACGGGCCTGGTGTATGAGGCTTATGATGAACTTCAAAAATCAATACACCTTCCCGGCGCACTGAATGAAAACCTTCTGGTGGTGTTGATCAATGACCAGGAAAACCAGGCTCTGCATAATACACTCGATTGGATGGGGTATTCATACACTACATCCACGGTACAGAATATCATAGATAACGGGATCAGTAACGCTTATAAGCAGGTAGTAATATTCAACAACACATCAGCCCTTCCTGCCGATTTTCAATACGCCGGTTTTCACAACAGGCTCAAGGATTTTATGAACCAGGGCGGAAACCTTGCCTTATTC
>CBDUSM010000056.1:0-7086 GCA_965369825.1 uncultured Bacteroidales bacterium | reverse complement strand
GCCATATATCGTTGAAAATACGTTCAACGGTTGTTAACACTTTAAGAACTGACCATATCAGAACTACAATAGCTATACCAGCCATCAATCCATTAATTGTCTTATTCAAAACACAATTTGAAAAAAGAATAAGCTGATCAACAGTTTCTCGTTGCAGTGATAGTTGATCGTATAGCAGTTCTTCAAGAAACTTTTCAGCTCCCAATCCTTTGGCAATACCAAACAAGAGAGCCAATACGGGAACCAGTGCGAACAGGGAATAAAAAGTCAAAGCACCGGCCCTGAGATCAAGACTTCCATTTTTAATGCCCCGAAAAACAATTAAAACGGCCCTAAGAATCCGAAACACAAAAGCCTTTGTCAGCGGCAATGTTCCTAACGGTATCCTCCAAAGCTCCTCTCTCAAAAAATCATTTGATCTCTTGTAAAATTCACGCAGCTTTGTAATTATTTTCAACATGGCGTCAAAGATTGTTTAGTCTTTTAAAAAAACATCTATTCGTCAACTAACTCAAAGTCAATTCTTTTCTTTGAAAGATCAATGTTCTTCACCCTAACTATCACCTGCGTGCCAAGCTGATATTCTTTCCCGAAAGTTTTTCCTACTATTTTATAATTTTCTTCGTCCAGAAAATAATAATCATCCTGCATATCCTTCATAGCCACCATACCCTCACATTTATTCCCATCCAATTCAACATAAACACCCCATTTACTAACTCCGGATATAATCCCATTGAATTCCTGACCGATTTTATCAGACAGATACTCGGCCTGTTTGTATTTGGTAGATGCACGTTCAGCCGCTACAGCTTTTCTTTCCATAATAGAAGAATGAACACATTTTTCTTCGTACTCCTGTTCAGAGGCACTATCAACTCCATTCAGGTAAGCATGTAAAAGACGATGGGTCATCAGGTCGGGATACCGTCGAATCGGAGAAGTAAAATGGGAATAAAAAGGAAAACCAAGTCCGTAATGACCAATATTATGTGTCGAATATTCTGCCTTGGCCATTGTTCTGATAGCTATGGTTTCGATCATGTTTTCCTCACCTTTGCCCTCAATGTCCTTAAACAATTTGTTGAATGATGAGGCCAGGTTCTTTCTTGAGGAAGTATATAAATTGTATCCCATCTGGCCGACAAACTCCATAAATTTTTGAAGTTTCTCGGGGTTTGGTTTGTCGTGGATACGATACACAAACGTTTTAGCTTTTGTTTTGCCTTTCGGGGCACCAATTTTCTTAGCCACAAGACGGTTTGCGAGAAGCATAAAATCTTCAATTAGCTGGTTTGATTCTTTTTGCTCTTTGATGTATGCATCAACCGGTTTTCCGTTTTCATCCAGAATAAATTTTACTTCATCGCTTTTAAAATCAATGGCTCCATTTTTAAACCGTTCTTCTCTTAGTTTGGAAGCCAGGCGATAAAAAGTCATGATCTCATCTTTGAAATCGCCATCACCCCCCTCTATTATCTGTTGAACCTCATCGTAATTGAATCGGCGGCTTGAATTGATCACCGATCTTCCAAACCACTCCCCTGTTATGTGGGCTTCATCATCCATAATGAATACTGCAGAAAAGCAAAGCTTGTCTTCCCGTGGTTTTAATGAACAGACATTATTGGATAATTTCTCAGGCAGCATCGGGATTACCCTGTCAACAAGGTATACCGAAGTACCCCGATCATATGCTTCTTTATCAATGGTACTGCCTGGTTTGACATACCACGAAACATCGGCAATATGTACTCCCACTTCCCAAAAACCATTTTCAAGTTTACGGATGGAAATGGCGTCATCAAAATCTTTTGCATCTTCCGGGTCGATCGTGATAGTCAATACATCACGAAAATCTTTTCGTTTGCTGATTTCCTTCTTAGAAATTATTACGTCGATGTTTTGAGCTTCTTTTTCGGCATTTTTTGAGAAATGCAAGGGAAAATCGTATTCCACCAGTATGGAATTCATCTCCACATCATTATCTCCGGGTTTGCCCAGGATATATGTTATTTCACCAAATGGAGTATTGGATTGATCAGGCCAATCTGTAATATGAGCAATGGCTTTATCTCCATTCTTTGCACCATTGAGTTTTTCAAGGGGGATGAAAATATCAACCGGCATTGATGTATTGTCAGGAATGAGGAAGGCAAATTTAGAGGTTGAATTTATTATGCCAACAAATTGTGTTTTAGCACGTTCGATAATCTCAATAATTTGCCCTTCAATTTTTCTTCCCTGTCGTTGAGGGAAAAGGTGAACAGTAACCTTATCACCATTAAGGGAGTGGTGGGTATTATTGGAAGCTATATAAACATCATCCGCTAATTCATCAGTTATTACATAAGCTTTACCGGTTTGTTTCATATCAACGATACCGGTTATCCGGATATTTGAGATTTTTGCCCCGGAAAAGCTTGGATTTAGCTGATATTTACCTCTTTTTACCTGAATGATATCCTTGTTCTGTTCCAGATCCAGGAGGATGTTTTTTACCAGCTCTTTACTTGCTTTATCCTGAATGCCGAGCTGAGCGGCTATCATGCGAAAGTTATAACCCCTGAAGGGATTACTTGTAAAAACAGCAAGTACTGTTTTGACGAACCTGCTTTTCCCACCTTTTTTTCTTTTTACTGTTTTTTTAAATCGTTTTTTAGTCATTTTTTTAGTTAAAATTATTCTGTAAATGTAATGAAACCCTTACCTGATTCATTCATAAGCTTGGTCTATTCTAAGATTAAATCAAGCTATTTCTATATTTGATTATTTCGCCACGAAGGCACCAAGACACGAAGGTTCACTAAAAGAATTTCTTATTTTTCTTTGTGTTTCTTTGAGCCTTAGAGCCTTTGAGGCTATTTGTCTAATCTTTTTCGCATATCACTTATTAACTATTCCCTGTTCGTTTATTAAATAGTTTTGCACCGCCGTGCTGCCTTTGTTCATCAAAAACCAACAGGAATAGCATTAATCAACTCCCTGGTATAGTCAGTGGACGGGTGATGATAAACCTCATCAGCGTCTCCAATTTCCATTATCTTCCCTTGTTTCATAACAGCAATTCGATCCGACATGAATTTTACGACCGAAAGATCATGGGAGATAAAAATATAGGTGAAATTAAATTCTTTTTTCAGGTCATTAAGCAAGTTCAGTACCTGGGCCTGGATAGAAACATCGAGGGCTGATACGGATTCATCACAAATAATAAATCGAGGTTCAAGGGCAAGTGCCCGTGCAATGCAGATACGTTGGCGCTCGCCACCAGAAAACTCATGTGGGTAACGATAAAAATGATGATCTTCAAGGTTAACCTTTTCAAGCAATTCCATTGTTTTCTGTTTCCTGATCTTATCGTTTTTATGTAAACCATATACCTTCATTGGTTCCATAATGGCTTTTCCGGCAGTAAGGCGTGGGTTAAGTGAAGAGTACGGGTCCTGAAAAATGATTTGTAAATCTTTTCGCAACATCCGCAATTCCACAGAGCCCATATTTGTGATGCTTTTCCCTTTATAAACAACAGTACCTTCCGTAGGTTCAGTCAGGCGAAGGATGGTCAGCCCTAGTGTTGTTTTACCACACCCCGACTCCCCTACCAGGCCAAGGGTTTCGCCGGGATAAACTTCCAGGTTGATATCATCAACAGCATGCACATACTCCTTTACTTTACCAAAAAACCCTTTATGAAAGGGGAAATATGTTTTTACATTAGTAAGTTGCAACAATGGTTCCTGCCGGTATAATTTTTCAAGACGTTTTTCCCGTTCCCGTTGAGATACCATAAATTCATCTCCGCCAAACCCAGAATCAGGGCCCTCATCTCTGTTTGCCTGATTGTTTTGGTCAAGGAAATCGGAAATTGTTGGAAGTCTGCTGATTCTTTTTGACAAGGGGGGGCGGCAGGCAAGTAAGCCCCGTGTATAGGGATGTTGCGGGTTGGTAAAAAGTTGTTTAACAGGTCCGGTTTCAACAATTTCTCCTTTGAACATAACAATTACCCTGTCAGCAATTTCTGCTACTACACCAAGGTCGTGTGTGATGAAAATAATGCTCATGTTGTATTTCTTTTGGAGCCTTTTCATCAGTTGAAGTATGGTTTTTTGGACCGTTACGTCCAATGCAGTTGTCGGTTCATCAGCGATCAGGATGGCTGGATTGCATGAAATGGCCATGGCTATCATTACCCGTTGTTTCTCGCCACCGGAGATTTGGTGAGGATATGATTTGAAGATCTCCTTCGGACGGGGAAGCTGAACCTCCTTAAATAATTCAAGTGTTATCTGTTTTGCCTCTTTTTTATTAGCCTTCCGATGCAGTCGTACCGCTTCCATGACCTGAGCGCCGCAAGTCTGCACAGGGTTTAATGAAGTCATAGGTTCCTGGAAGATCATAGCAATTTGACTTCCCCGGTACAACCGGACCTCTTTTTCCGGTAATTTCAGTAAATCGACTTTCTGCTCTTCGGATGGGTGAAACAAAATCTGTCCATTGGAAATTTTCCCGGGAGGCTCAGGTATGAGACGCATAATCGACAAGGCAGTAACTGACTTTCCGGATCCTGATTCGCCAACAATACCCAGGGTTTCTCCCCTCTTCAACGAAAATGAAATATTACTGACGGCTTTCAAAAATCGATCCTCTGAGGCGAATTCAACGGTTAAATTTTGTATTTCGAGAAAAGACATTTAAATAGATTAGAGTCGAAGGTTATGATTGGCAAAGTTACAAATAACAAATCCCAAATCCCAAACCCTGATAAATAGAGGGTCACAAATTAACTAATTTAGGATTAACAATAAACTAAACACACATTCAAGCGTTCATGATGACTTTAATTGAAGATTTTATTTCACTGTTTTTCCCCCGGGTATGCAATGCCTGTGAAGCCCCGCTTATGCATAATGAAGAGATCATATGTATGTCGTGTTTGTTTCATCTTCCAAAAACCAATTTTCACCAGGACCAGGAGAACCCGGTTAGCCGTCTTTTTTGGGGTAGAGTTGACATTCATGCAGCTGCTGCCTGTTATTATTTTAGAAAGGGCAGCAAAATCCAGCACCTGATGCATCAGTTTAAATACAAAGGACACAAAGAGGTCGGGGTTTTTATTGGTGACCTGTATGGTGATGAATTAATAAAATCGCCCTGTTTCAATACGGTAAATGTGGTGATTCCCGTTCCACTGCATCGAAAAAAAATAAGAAAAAGAGGATTTAACCAAAGTGAACGGTTTGCCATGGGGTTATCCCAATCAATGAAGATTGATTTGGTGACATCAGTTCTGGTGAGGAAAACAGCTTCAGAGACCCAGACAAAAAAGACCAAATTCAGAAGATGGGAAAATGTTAAAGAAATATTTGATATTGAACAAGCCGAAACATTGGAAGGGAAACACCTCTTGCTTGTTGATGATGTTATAACCACCGGGGCAACTATTGAAGCCTGTGCAACGGTTTTGCATCAAATCCCCGGAGTAAAAGTGAGTGTTGCCGGTATGGCGTTTACCACATTTTGATGGGTTGATTGAGGGCTTTTTATCGGTTGACTTAACCACTGTTTTGGGAGGTTACTATTATTTTATTAATTTTAACGTGTTAAAAAATAGGATTAATCAAAACTGGTATCTATGAAACGACTTTTACCCGGAATAATTTTTACACTCATTTTTTCATTGCATCTGGCCGGACAATCAACCTTACCCAATATGGGGCTTGAGGAGTGGATTGACTCAACCGGATTCTATGAAGAGCCTTCAGGAGGTGTCTGGACAACTGCTAACAGGATAGTTCTTCTTAACCCCGATATTTTTAAAGAAACAACTTTTAAGACGGAAGATGCCTATGCCGGACAATATGCTGCTAAAATTGTTACGGATATTGCACTTCTTCCTCCTCCAAATGACATGTTGCTTACGGGAACACTTGCTACCGGGTGGTTCGATGTATATGCCCTTCCCCCTACTAACCTTAAAATGGGCGTTCCTTTTACAGCCCGTCCGGTCAGGTTTAAGGGCTATTATAAGTATTTCTCCGTTGAACATGATTCATGTGATATATGGGCAATCCTAACGAAATGGAATTCTGTTACACTTCAGAGGGATACAATCGGAGATACATATTTAACCGATACGGTTATCGTGAGTGAATATACACTTTTCAATTTGCCGTTTCAATATTATTCCGAAGATGACCCCGATTCTATTTCTGTAGTTTTCGCATCGAGTGCAGCCGGCGATCTGTTTTTAGGTTCGGTGGGAAGTACATTATTTGTAGATGAGATATCACTTGAACTATCAAATGGTACGGAATTATTGCTCATGCCCGAGGTGGTGGTCAGAACATATCCGAATCCTGCAAGTAATATTGTCTGTTTCGAGCTAAATGCTTTTATGAAAGATGGAAAATTAATTTTATTGAATTCTCAGGGCAAATCATGCAGTTCTCAACAGTTTAAGGGTAAAAAAACAAACATTGATCTTGCAAATTACCCGGAAGGTATCTATTTTTATCAATTATTTGAAGGTAACAGACTGATTAATGGTGGGTCTATAATTAGGTCAGCAAAATGAAACTACACTTTATAGCCATTATCTTTGTTTTTTTATTCTCTTCTTTTTCATTAGCGCAAGCCCAAAACATGACGTGGGGATTAAAATTTGGTTTAAATGCCGGAACGCCTGTTGGAAAGGCTGAAAAAGAAGCCAGTGGCAGTCCGGCTGTCGGCCCTCGCATGGGTGGTTTTGTCAGGCTTAAGGTAAAAAGCCGCATAGACCTGCAGGCAGAGGTTCTCTATTCATTTAAGGGTGGTTCTTATGAAACGCCTGTTTCGGGGGATACTGTTTATGAACAAGTAATAGGTGGAATAACCTTTAATATTCCAACATTTTATAAAGGATGGGTTAAGGGACAGTTTGACAATATATACCTTGATATACCAATAATGGCCAGGTTTCATACCAGTGAAAGGTTTTTTCTCCTTTTTGGGCCTCAGGTATCTTATCTGCTGAAAGGAAAAAATACCGGCACAGCCGATATTGAGATAGGTGAGAATTTCTCAAAAGTTACAGATGAACCTTTT
>CBDUSM010000055.1:0-7109 GCA_965369825.1 uncultured Bacteroidales bacterium | reverse complement strand
ATCATGAGTAAACTCATTAGAGTTTATCAGGAAGAGTTACATGCAGTAATCAGGTAATGCTATTTACGGAGTTCGTGCAAAATGGACCTGGTTTGATTGTAGTCCGGATAGATCCTTTCAAGATGTGACAGTATAACTTCTGCCTTTTTATGCTCTTTCAGGTTGAACAAAGTGTATCCAAAAAAATAAATAATCTCAGGATCATCGGGGTAAAGCGAATTTCCTTTTTTCAATATTGTTTTAGCTTCATCAAATTTTTTTTGGAAGATAAGTATCCTGCCCAGGTTTTGAAATGCTAACCGGTAATCTTCAAGTTCGATAGCTTTTAAATATAGTTCTTCAGCCTCAATAAGCGATCCGTTATTTTGTTTGATAACACCGAGGTTGTTGTATGTTGGGGCATAACCAGGCTCGGGACAAACATTTTTAGACTGCTCAAAACACCTCGCAGCCTCACTTAGTTGTTGTTTTCTGAAATACTCTACACCCAGATTATTCCACAAAATAAAACTTTTTGGTGCGTATTTAACATCATGAGCATAAAGACGGAAAGGATCTTTCCAGTCTTTGTTCCTTACATAAGTAAAAGAACCCATATACAGAAGCCCCAGAAGAATTAAGATTTTTTCTATGGGAATTTTAAAAAAACGAAAGTTTTTTATTTGATAAACCTCCAGCAGTCTTCCAATAAAAAGAAAAATAGCAACAGAAGAAAAAGAAACCCAGTGCTCGCGGAGAGTGGCAGCCAGGGGATAAAAAATATTTATGACCGGCAACAAAAAAATAATGAACCAGGCGAGGTAAAAGATAAATTCATTTCCGGGAATGATTTTTCTGACATAAACATAGATAAGAAAAAGACAAATGATCAGTAGAATAAGGAAATCAATTGTAAACAAACTTGTGTTCAGAAAATGATATTCCATATGATAGTGAAATGGAATGATAAGAAGTCGAAAGTAGGTTACGATAATTGAAGGAAAAGTGAAAAGCCTGACTTCCAACGGAGCCTCTGCAATTAATGATAGAGATTTTGTTTGAAGATTTGCCAGATGATAAAACTTAAAAACCAGGAAGGCCGACAATGTTGCAAGAAAAATGGTCAACAGGACAAGGTAAAATCGTTTATGGTTAAAGAATATTTCTTTTTTCCAGATGAACATGAAAATAATTACCAATGGAAGGAATACAGTATTCTCTTTAGAGAAAAGTGCAAATAAATAAAATAATAATGCCAGTGATGCCCATAAATATCGTTGTTGGGATTTAAAGGTCCGGGTGACCAGAAAAAGTGATAAGAAACTAAAGAATGTACACAAAACATCCCCTCTGCCTGCGAGATAAGTAACATTTTCAATATTAATAGGGTGAATACAAAAAAATAATACGGTAATAAAAGAGAGTCCTGGCCGAAACCCCAGATTTCTTAAAGTTAATAACAAGAAAACACAACTCAGAAAAAACAGTAGCAGATTGGTGATATGATACCCTGTTGGGTTTAATCCCCCAATTTTATAATCTAATGAGTAAGATAATATTTGAACCGGCCGGTAAAAAGAAGAATCTTCAAGAGATCCACCAAAAGCACCGGTTGTAAATATCTTGATTACATTCGTTTCCCCTTTGATAGAATTATTGCCAACAATCATAACTTCGTCATCCCAAAGGAAAGGGGCATTCGGAATATGGTGATAAACAGCAATAATAGCCAGGAAAATAACTAATACCTGGAGTTTTAAAGAAGAAAAAAGATTAATCCTTATATCAATTTCAAAGATATCAATTATTTTTTTTTCATTTAAACATATTATTTTTTTAATTTTGGGGCTGTCTCAAAAGTAATATTTCTCACAGATTTTACTGATACACACAGATTTGCCTTTATTCTAATTGTCGCAATATTAAGCTCTTAAGTCGTCTGTGAAAATCTGTGCTATCTGTGAGAACCTAAAAAGAATGACTTTTGAAACACCCTCAGGTTTTCTTAATAATCTACTGAGAAAAGCAGGTAAGAAGGGGAAAATTCGTACTTTTATGGTGTAAATCATGAGATTCGGTTATTTTGATCATGATTATAAAGAAGGATTAACACTATGGATGTTCAATCAATTAAGCTTCGATTCGGTATTATTGGCAATTCACCTTTATTAAGCAGGGCTATTGACATTGCCAGTCAGGTTGCCCCTACTGATATTACGGTAATGATAAATGGAGAAAGCGGGACAGGGAAGGAAGTTTTCCCCAAAATCATTCATCAGTTGAGTCCTCGCAAGCACGGGCAATATATTGCTGTTAATTGTGGAGCCATTCCCGAGGGCACAATTGACTCGGAATTGTTTGGTCATGAAAAAGGCTCCTTCACAGGAGCCCATGAATCACGAAAAGGATATTTTGAGGTGGCAAGCGGAGGGACTATTTTTCTGGACGAGGTAGCTGAATTGCCTCTGTCAACACAAGTCCGGTTACTCAGGGTTCTGGAAAGTGGTGAGTTTATTAAAGTAGGCTCATCAAAAGTTATTAAAACGGATGTTCGGATTGTTGCAGCCAGCAATGTTGTACTTCTTGATGCTATACGGGAGGGTAAATTCAGACAGGATTTATATTATAGATTAAATACAGTGCCTATTTTTGTTGCCCCGTTGCGTGAGCGTAAAGAAGATATTGTTTTGCTTTTCAGGAAATTTTCCACTGATTTTGCTGATCGTTACCGTATGCCCTCATTGAAACTGGATGATGAAGCTACTAATTACCTGATGAATTTCAGGTGGCCGGGAAATGTGCGGCAGCTAAAAAATATTACTGAACAGATATCAATTATTGAAGAAAATCGGCTGTTGAATCTCGAAACCCTCAAAAAGTACATCCCTGAAACGCAGTACAGTGAACTTCCGGTGTTGTATTCAAGGGACAAGGGGAAAAACGAATTTTCAGAAAGAGATCTGTTATACAAGGTGTTGTTTGATATGAAGAAGGATATCAATGATTTGAAGAAACTGGTAACTGATATCATGACAAATGAAGGCATTTCTCAGGATTTGCAGGAAAATAATGCTCAACTCCTCAAGCAACTTCATTATGACCTTGAACCAGCTGAATTTGAAAGCCCACAGGTTCAGATTCAACCGGAACAACTAGCGCATTCTTCATGGCCTATCCAGCATCCTGAGGTCCTGGAAGAATCCTTGTCATTGCAAAAAAAGGAAATGGACATGATCAGGAAAGCACTGGAAAAGCATAATGGGAAAAGGAAGAATGCTGCAAAAGAACTGGGAATATCTGAACGTACATTGTATCGTAAAATAAAAGAGTACGATATAAGATAATCACAGATTATAACACAACAGCTTATAATGAAACGAGGTGTAATTTATATTATCTTATTTGTTTATATCACTTTATATTCGACATGTGGGGTGTATTCATTCTCTGGAGCATCTGTGTCGCCTGAGGTGAAAACGGTTTCAATTGATTATTTCCCCAATAAAGCTCCATTAATTCAAGCTACTCTAAGCCAAACATTTACAGATGCATTAAAGGATAAGTTCATTTCGGAGGCCAACCTGGATTTGATACCGGATAATGGCGACCTCCAGCTGTCGGGTTCCATTATTGGGTATTCAACAAAACCTACTGCTATTAAGGGGGATCAAACTGCTGCCCTAAACAGGCTGACCATCACCATAAAAGTTAAGTTTATCAATACGATTGATGAGACCCAAAATTTTGAGTCTAGCTTTTCGCGCTTTGAAGATTATGATAGCTCAAGAGACCTGGCTTCTGTTGAAGATATTTTGATTGGACTAATAAACGAACAGATTGTAACAGATATTTTTAACAGAGCCATAATTAATTGGTAATACCATAATTTGTTTTTCAATGAACCGTCAACAGTTTGAAGAATTTATTATTCACCCTGAAAAATTAGATGACCAGAGCATCTCTTTGCTTGAAGAGCTGATAAAAGAATTCCCTTACTGTCAGACTACCTATTTGCTATTAGCCAGGAATATGAATAATGAAAATAGTATTCAGTTTAATCACCAGCTAAGGGTCACAGCCGCCTATGCTTATAACAGAAAAAAACTTAAACACTTCATATCAGGCGTTCCGGTTTCTATTGACGATAAACTCATGAAAGAAACTGTTATTAAAAAAGAAGGCGAGTCGACAGAAGTTAATTTAGAACTGATCGGTGAAATGAAAAAGCTTATTTATGAGCTTCAGGCTGATAGGCTCAGCAGTAGACCAGTTTATGATATCCAACGGGAATTGGGTGATGAACCACACCCCATTCTATTAGATGAGGAGCGTAGGGCGAAAGACAAGCTCATCGAGAAATTTATTAATGACGAACCAAGGTTAAAACCCTCTAAGGAAGAATTTTTTGATCCGGTCCGGATAGCAAAAAAAAGTATCTCGTTTAACGAAGAAATTGCTTCCGAAACCCTTGCCAGGATATATGCCGATCAGGGGAATATCGAGAATGCGATTAAAATTTATAAGTTTTTAAGTTTGAAATTTCCAGAAAAAAGTAGTTACTTTGCAGCCCTAATTGAAAATTTAGGATAGTAAGGTTATAACTTATTCAAAACTAACAATATATAGAAATGGGCACATATGTTTTACTTATCGTATTAATTATTATTACCAGTATACTACTTGGTTTGATTGTTCTTGTCCAGAATCCTAAAGGGGGCGGATTGGCTTCTAATTTTGCATCTTCTAATCAGTTTATGGGTGCAAGAAAGACTGCTGATTTTCTGGAGAAAACCTCCTGGACGCTGGCTATCGTTTTACTTCTTCTCAGTTTAGCTACCATATTAGCTATTCCGCGGAATATTGCAGATACCCAAATACAACAAAGTGAAATTCAGCGGATGGCAGAGGAAGATCAATCAAGGGCTGTCCCTGTTGATTATCAGTTGCCACCTGAAGAATAGACGGTATAAAAGAGATCCAATGGGTTTGAAAATGTCAGAATGTCATATTATTCTGACATTTTTTTGTTTTATAGGGATTGGCATGAAATATGCAAAAACAAACTGATATTATTGAATTTTATTTTTTTACATTAAACTGTACTAAATATGACAAAGATTAAGATTAAACCATTAGCTGATAGAGTACTGATTGAGCCGGCATCCGCCGAAGAAAAAACAATCGGTGGCATTATTATTCCTGATACAGCTAAAGAAAAACCACAAAAAGGAATAATTGTAGCTGTTGGATCCGGGAAAAAGGATGAACCGATGACAGTAAAAGTTGGTGATACGGTATTGTATAGTAAATATGCCGGCACTGAGATCACACTTGACCAGAAAGAATACCTGATCATGCGCGAATCAGATATTGTTGCAATTATCTAACAGGTAAATATTAAAGAAATTAATAAATGTTTATTCAAACAAAAACAAAAACATAAAAAAATGGCAAAAAATATTATTTTTGATTTAGAAGCAAGAAGTGCCCTGAAAAAAGGGGTGGATGCATTATCAGATGCAGTAAAAATAACATTAGGGCCTAAAGGACGAAATGTTATTATCGATAAATCATATGGGCCACCTGCTATAACCAAGGATGGTGTAACAGTTGCAAAGGACATAGAGCTGGAAGATGCTGTTGAGAATATGGGCGCGCAAATGGTTAAAGAAGTAGCCTCTAAAACCAGTGATATTGCCGGCGACGGTACAACAACTGCAACAGTTCTCGCACAGTCAATTATTGCAACCGGATTGAAAAATGTAACTGCCGGTTCCAACCCGATGGACTTGAAAAGAGGTATCGACAAAGCTGTGATTGCTGTCATCAAGAGCCTTAATAAGCAAACTAAACAGGTAGGTGATAGCATTGAAAAAATTGAACAGATCGCTGCAATTTCTGCTAACAACGACATGTCGATTGGTAAGCTTATTGCCGAAGCTATGAGTAAAGTTAAGAAAGAAGGTGTAATCACTATTGAAGAGGCTAAGGGTATTGAAACAACTGTTAAAGTTGTTGAAGGGATGCAGTTCGACAGAGGTTATATATCTCCCTATTTTGTTACCGATACTGAAAAAATGGAAACGTCTTTTGAAAATCCGTATATTCTTATTTATGATAAGAAAATATCTACCATGAAGGACTTGCTTCCAATTCTTGAAAAGGTTGCCCAATCAGGCCGTCCTTTATTGGTTATTGCTGAGGATGTGGATGGCGAAGCACTGGCAACTATGGTTGTTAATAAGCTAAGAGGTTCCCTGAAAATTGCTGCTGTTAAAGCCCCGGGGTTTGGTGATAGAAGAAAAGAAATGCTTGAAGATATAGCTGTTTTAACCGGAGGAACTGTGATTTCAGAAGAAAAAGGATATAAACTGGAAGATGCTGATCTGTCGTATCTCGGCGAAGCTGAAAAAGTAACCATCGACAAAGATGATACTACTCTCGTAGGCGGTAAAGGCGACAAAGCTGCTATCGAAGCAAGGGTGAACCAGATCAAAACCCATATTGAAGATTCCAAGTCAGATTATGATAAAGAAAAGTTACAGGAAAGACTTGCTAAGTTAGCCGGAGGGGTTGCTGTTATTTATGTAGGTGCGGCTAGTGAGATGGAAATGAAAGAAAAGAAAGATCGTTTCGATGATGCATTGCATGCTACAAGAGCGGCCATTGAAGAGGGAATCATCCCCGGAGGTGGAGTTGCTTTTATCAGAGCTATTGAAGGCTTAGACAAAGTTAACGTTGAGAATGATGATGAAGAAACTGGTGTGGCAATTATTAGAAGAGCCCTTGAAGAGCCATTGCGTCAAATTGTAATTAATGCCGGTTTGGATGGATCTGTCGTAGTACAGAAAGTTAAAGAAGGTAAAGGTGACTTTGGGTTCAATGCCAGAACTGATCAATATGAGAACCTGTTAGGCTCCGGAGTTATTGATCCTACAAAAGTAGCACGTGTTGCACTTGAAAATGCAGCTTCTATTGCAGGGATGCTACTGACAACCGAATGTGTACTTGCCGACATTAAAGATGAAAATCCTCCTGCAATGCCTCCGGGTATGGGTGGAGGAATGCCAGGAATGATGTAATCATTCTAAATCAATATATCACAGGGGGTGCCTTTAATTAGAGGTAGC
>CBDUSM010000054.1:0-7162 GCA_965369825.1 uncultured Bacteroidales bacterium | reverse complement strand
AACCCGTTTAGCAACTCTGAAATATATATCTGGTAAAGATTTCGTTAAGGCAAATTTGTATGCTAAACAGTCAATTTTTTTGGTAAATCCTTCATTTTCAACGAGCCGAATCATGTATTCAGGGTTTGATGCTGAAACCATTAATGGCCTGTGCTCAAATCCTTCCAACAGCTTTTCCATGCTTAAATGCCAATATTAATTTGGTATCGCTGTATAAAAAACTTTTGTTTTTTTTAGGGTTAAAATATTTCCATTCATCAATGAAAAGGGGAGGTAGCCAGTTTTTGTAGTTCTTGTGAATTTTTGCAGGTAAATGGATAAAAGTCCTCATCTCTCTGCGATTCTTAACTTCTCGAATTACAATATCCATAAGTTCTTTTGAGTTGGAAAAGTGGTTATTGGTAAATTACAAAAATAAGAATTAAATAAATTTGTAATTTTGGCTCCCAAATCACAAGGCAATGAGAGCTGAACCCATAAATAGAATTTCCTTTATAGGAGCCGGTAATGTAGCTTCACACCTTGCTTTATCATTTAAAAAGGCTGGTTTTTCTATTACTGATGTATGGAGTGAATCTGTGAAGTCAGCCAAAATTCTTGCTGGAAAAGTTAATGCAAATTGGTGTAATAAGGCTGAGGAGTTGACTTCCAATTATGACTTACTGGTAATTGCTATACCCGATCAATTAATTGAGGAAGTCGCGCGTTCTTTGACTATTGCTGATAATCAAATGCTTGTGCATACTTCCGGGCCAGTTCCACTAAAAGCTCTCACACCCTTTGCGGAAAATTGCGGAGTTTTTTATCCCTTGCAAACATTTTCCAGGGATCGGGATATTGAATTTAAAACAATACCTATCCTTGTTGAAGCCAATTCAATCCATACCCTGAATATGTTGTCGGATGTTGCTGCACGAATCTCTAACAAGGTTATGCCGATAAACTCTGAAAAGCGCAAATATATTCACCTGGCTGCTGTTTTTGTTAATAATTTTCCTAATTTGATGTATAGAATAGACAGTGATATCCTTAAGCAGGAAGATTTGGATTTTGATCTTCTAAGACCCCTCATTCTTGAAACGGCACGTAAAGTGCAGGAATTTGGACCTGACGATGTTCAAACAGGCCCTGCTATGAGAAATGACCGGCGTGTTATTGACGAACAAATTTGTTTACTTAAAACGAATAGAGATTATCAGGAGGTATATAAGATGCTTTCTGAGTTGATACCTGAAAAGAGAGAACCGAAAAGAGAGAAGCGAGAAGCGAAAAACAAAAAGCGAAAAGCGAAAAGAAATATTTGAATTTTATTATACTCAGTAAGCTAACTTAGAATATGACAAATTACAAAGAAAATCTAAAAGAGATAACCACATTTATTTTTGATTATGATGGCGTTTTGACCGATGGGCAGGTGTTATTATTAAATGAAGGTGATGCGTTGAGAACTGCAAATGTTAAAGATGGTTATGCCATGCAATTGGCTGTAAAAAACGGTTACAATATTGCCGTTATTTCTGGGGGACGATCGCAATCAATGGTAAGTCGGTTTAAACCATTGGGTATTATAGATGTTTTTATTGGAGTGGATAATAAATTGAAAGTGTTAAATCAATACCTGGAGCAGAAAAATATTAAGCCTGAGCAGGTGTTGTTTATGGGTGACGATATACCGGATTATGAAATCATGCTTGAGGTTGGCCTTCCAACTTGTCCGGCTGATGCATGTGCAGAAATCAAAGCGGTATCAAAATATATTTCAAATTTTGATGGTGGAAAGGGATGTGTTAGAGATGTTATTGAGCAGGTTTTGAAGCTACAAGGTAACTGGATGAATCATGTGGCCTTCAGTTGGTGATGAGTAATCCGTAATGCATAACCACCAATCAATCCACAGGCGTGATTATCAAGGATAAAAAATGGATTTGAATACAATAAATAATTATCATATCATTCTTGCATCTGGTTCACCACGAAGGAAAAACCTTCTTGAAAAACTTGGTGTCAGGTTTGAGGTACAAGTTATGAATGTCCCTGAGGATTATCCTGATAATTTGCAGGGTGATCAGATCGCATTATATCTGGCAAAAGCGAAAGCTGAGGCATTTCCGGTTACTGCTTTCAAAAGCAATACTTTAGTGATTGCTGCTGATACAATTGTATGGTATAACAATCAAAACCTTGGGAAACCTACTGGTTACGACGAAGCATTTTCTATGTTAAAGTCTCTTTCAGGTAAAAAGCATGACGTAATAACAGCAGTTTGTTTACGATCGATTTCATTAACTCGAACTTTCTTTTCAAAAACTGCTGTTTATTTTAAGAATTTTTCTGACAACGAGATAAACTATTATATTAGAGAATATAAGCCTTATGACAAGGCAGGAGGGTATGGTATACAGGAATGGATTGGGTATATTGGTGTTGAAAAGATTGAAGGGTCGTATTTTAATGTGATGGGCCTGCCGGTCCAACTACTTTATCAAGAGCTTAAAGAATTTAAATTATGAGTAGACCTGTAATTTTGGTGACAAATGATGATGGTATTGATGCTAAAGGGATCACTTTCCTTTCAGAAATCATGCGATCGTATGGGGATGTGTTTGTCGTAGCTCCAAATGAAGTTATGTCGGGTATGAGCCACGCAGTTACTGTGAAGTCACCATTAAGAATTAAATGTATTACCAGGGAAGATGGATTTGAGAAGCATAGTTGCAATGGGACACCGGTTGATTCTGTTAAACTCGCAGAACAGATTATCCTCAGGAAAAAGCCTGATTTGTTGGTTTCAGGAATTAACCATGGCTCAAATTCTGCTGTGAATATTCTTTATTCCGGAACCATGGCGGCTGTTATTGAAGGCTCAATTAGTGGCATTCCTTCTGTCGGGTTTTCCTTGACAGATTTTTCTCCAAATGCTGATTTTACCTCCTGTGAACAGTATATTCGTACAATAGTTGAGAATGTATTAAAGGAAGGATTACCCCGGGGTATTTGTCTGAATGTAAATATTCCTGCCATTCCAGGTGATGAGATTAAAGGGATTAGGGTTTGTAAACAGGGGAATGCTGCATGGGCTGAAGAATTCGATGAGCGGAAAGACCCTCGCAATAGAGACTATTATTGGTTAACAGGTGTGTTTCATAGTTTTGAAAATGGTAATGATACTGATGAGTGGGCCTTGGCAAATAAATATGTTTCTGTCGTCCCGGTGCATTACGACCTGACTGCACATCATGAACTGTCCAATATAAAAAAATGGAAATTTAATGCGCAATAGAGATTCGTTCGTGTTCGGTTTAATTATAGGCCTGTTGATCCCTGCTATTGGGTTTGTTGTTTTTTACTTAATGGATATGCTGGCACAGTCTCTCTTTTCAAAGGATCAGATTTGTAAGACCACAATAATGCAATTGGTAAGTTTTGCACTGAACCTTCTTGCTATTCGTTATTATTTTGTGAACCTTAAATTTGAGAAGACCGGAAGGGGTGTATTATTTGTGACTTTTATTTATCTTATCTTGTTTTTTTTCTTTAGCCATGAATGGTAACTTTCAATTTATATTTTTTTCACCATCGTGTAAACAACATGTAATAAGTTAATGAAGTACTATATCATTACTGGCGAAGCTTCAGGTGACCTTCATGCATCCAACCTGATCAAGGAATTGATAAAAAGAGATGAGAATGCCTCTTTCAGAGGATGGGGCGGTGACCTGATGCAGGAACAGGGCGTTGAGCTTGTTCGTCATTACCGGGATTTGGCTTTTATGGGATTTTCGGAAGTGGTGCTTAACCTTAATTCTATTTTTCAGAATATTAAATTTTGTAAAAAGGATATTCTCTCTTTTAATCCTGATCTGATTATTTTGGTCGATTATCCAGGATTTAACCTTCGGATAGCCGAATTTGCAAGTAAGCGTCATTTCAAAGTTGTATATTACATCTCTCCTCAGGTTTGGGCGTGGAAGCAGTCAAGAGTTAAGAAGATAAGAAAATATGTTGACAAAATGCTTGTCATTCTCCCATTTGAAAAGGAATTTTACAGCAAACATCATTATACAGTTGAATTTGTTGGACATCCTTTGCTAGATGCCATTGAGCCTGAAGCCAACACCGTTGCTATGCTGAAGAAGGATTTTTGTGATAAGCATTGTTTGTCTGAAAAACCCATTATTGCTTTGCTCCCGGGAAGCAGAAAGCAGGAGATTAGCGCGGTGTTGGAAATCATAACCTCTATGGTGGATAAATTTACTGACTACCAGTTTATTATTGCGGGATTATCCAGCATTGACCGGTCATTTTATACTTCCCTGTTGGATGGAAAAGATATAAAAATTATTTTTGATGATACTTATTCACTTTTAAAGCAAGCCTATGCCGCTATTGTGACCTCCGGTACAGCAACATTGGAAACAGCTTTGTTTGGTGTTCCGCAGGTAATTTGTTATAAAGGAGGATTCTTTTCTTATCAAATTGCAAAAAGGATTGTGAATGTTAAATTTATTGGCCTTGTAAATTTGATTATGGATCGTAAGATTGTTGCTGAACTTATTCAGAACGACCTGAATGAAGCTAATCTGTATAAAGAGTTGAAAGCTATTATTGAAGATAAGTCAAGAAGAAAGGATATTATCCGACAATACAAAGTGTTGCATGATAAACTGGGAGGTGTGGGTGCCTCAAAACGAGCAGCAGAAAAAATAGTAAAAACTATTGCCTGAGTTCAATAAAAGAATTAATTTTGTCAGGTTAAAATATAAAAATAATGAAAAAGAGAACCCTTGTTTATGTCCTGATCCTGACTGTTGTTTTTTTTAGTGCATCAGCTCAGAATGAAGCAGGCGATTTTTATCTAAATGGAATGGCTGCATTTGATGATGGTAATTTCATGGTGGCAGCTGATGATTTCAGCAAAGCCATTGAGGTTGATCCAACCTATACTGATGCTTATCTGTTTAGGGGCTTGGCTTATGAAAATCTTAAGAATATGACAGGTGCAGTGGAAGATTATTCAATGGTATTGTTACTTGATAAGGATAATATGCATGCATTGAAGTACCGGGGGAACGCAAATTACAGCCTCCAGAATTATACTCAGGCCATCATTGATTTTTCAAAACTTATTGAGAATGATCCCCTTGATGCTGATGCTTTTTTCAAGAGAGCTGAGTCAAAGTTCCAGCTTGGCGATTTTGTCGAAGCTGTTAACGATTACCAATCAGTAATTAATATTGAGGAGGATTTCCCAAAAGTCTTTCTTGGAATTGGATTTGCTGCGTATAGGGCAGGGGATATTGAAAACGCATGTGATTATTGGAACGAATCTTTGACCAGAGGTGATTCAGAAGCCGCAAGTAAAATCGAGAAATATTGTAATAAATGAGAATATTCCAGAAAAAAATTGGCCTATTGATAGCAATGATAATGATCAGTGCTTGTTTTTCATGTAACCCCAAAGCCGGTGATAAGGAACCGCAATCACCTCGTGAGCCAAAAATTGAAAAGACCGGTGATGATCAAAAAGCGTCAACCCCATCAATAGAAGCTTCGGATACGTCAAAGATGATACTGATGACGAAAGACCCGGCAAAAAGAAAACAAAATGCTGTTGCGGATTCTCTCATGAGTACCGGATCAGAGAAAGCCAAAAATGAAAATTTTGCTGGTGCAATGGCAGATTATGACAAAGTGATTGAACTGGACCCGGAGAATTTCAAAGCATATTATTTTAGAGGAAATGCCAGGAATGAGTTGGGACATTATACCGGTGCAGTTAATGACTTTGGATCAGCCATTAAATTAAAAGCTGATTTTGAGAAAGCCTATAATTTCAGAGGGGTTGCAAAAGCTAATTTGAACTTTCCTGCTGAAGCCATAGCCGACTATAATGAAGCCATAATCTTAAATCCGGATTATTCATCTGCATATTATAACAGAGGAATTGCAAAAGCAGTTTTAGGCGACTTTGAAGGTGCCATTGATGATTTTAACAAATCCATTGACAGGGACCCTAACTACGCTGAAGCCTATAATAACAGAGGCAATGCTAAAGCTTTTGCTAAAGATTTTGATGGAGCTATTGAGGATTACACAAAAGCCATTGAAATTAACCCTGATAATGCGCAAGCCTATAATAACAGAGGAGCCATCAAAAAAGCCAAACTGCAGTATCCTCAGGCAATCATTGATTTTTCAAAAGCTATTGAACTGAATCCTGATTACGGGGATGCTTACTATAATCGCGCAATTGCCCGTCAAGTATCAGCAGATATTCAAGGCGCCTGCAAAGACTGGAAAAAAGCAAAGCAATTAGGTTCAACACAAGCTGATGATATGTTGAATCTGTATTGTAAATAGCATACTGCTTGATACATTTCAGGTACACCTACCGTCTCTTATTTCTCATTGATATTCCATATTTATTATTTTGGATAAATCAATGACACTTGATAGAAATTGCACGATGTAACGAATTAACGAAATGAATTAACGAATTAATATTTCGAAAATCGTTCAATCGCTATAGCGTTCAAACGTCTTTTTCCTCCAGAGGGGAAAGGGAATACTGTTTTACTCCTTCACACTTTGGGGGAAGGTTGGGAAAGGGGATATTAACCCAACTTGCAATATATGAAATATAACTTTCATGTTAACAGGCTTTTAATTTTTTAATGGTGTACTACAAACTTTTTAGTTTTATATGGTATTGAATTTATGTTTACTGCCTTGTGGCAAGAAATTGACTTTTCGGAGGGGAGTCAACATTAATTAAGCAAATTTTGGGCCGAATTATTATAATTTAGAATAGTTCAGTATTAGCCATTTTACTAATAATTTTCAAAGTTGCTTTACAGTCGCCAATAGCTGTATAATCTCCAGATGGTGGTTTCTGCCATTTACAATCATCATAATAGTCGTTATTGAAGCATAAAGCGTTTTAATTATTTTCACTTTCTTGTTACCAAACGTATTTTACTCAAGTATAAGTTTATTAACTGTTGTTTCTATATCTGTTGTTACCTTCACATAGTACACACCTTTGGGCAGAGCACCTAAATCAACAGAGAGATTTGTTTGATGATGCATCGATGAATAAATTATTTTCCCATTAATATCAGCCACTTCTATTCTTTGAATATTTTCTCCTTCAATAGTAAAT
>CBDUSM010000053.1:0-7222 GCA_965369825.1 uncultured Bacteroidales bacterium | reverse complement strand
ATCCAACATAAATGTACCTGATTAAGTTTAGTGTTGTTTTATTATTTTTAATAGATAAATCGAGTTTTATGTTTAAATCACTTTTTAGCTTGGTTTTTCCTCCACCCCCACCAATAGACGCAATCATAAACTCAACATTTTTAAACCTGTAGCCAATACCAAACACAAACTCATTACTCGTAACTTCAGTTAGCTGGTTATTTACAAAGCTTAATGACAAATTACGGGTACGACGAAGTTCCACACGAGTAAGCAAGCTATTATGCCATGTCATATCAAAATTAATAAGGGGTGCAAATTGCTCGGTAATTGATATCAGGTCAATACGATATTGGGGAATGTAATTCCCGGAATTATCAAATGTTGACGAATTATCAGGAAATTCCTGGGTCTCAACATATTCGAGATTTGTAACAAATGATGAAACACCATAAATTGAACGATACGCATGCGTAATGTTAACATTCTTGAACCATTTTTTAAAGAAATCAATCTTATTCAATCCATTATAAGTTAATCGCCAGTTTGGAAGGGGTATGGTTGGGAATGGGTTGAGTAATATTTTCTCCGGCGTAGACCCTGAGTACGCTGCTAAAAATGAGGGCATAAGAACCTGAGCTGATGAAGAGCCATATCCATCAGGGAAACCGGTTGAGTCGTTATATTGACCATTCCAGTTAGGGTTTTCCCGGGCCAGGCGATCAGCGACTTCAAATCTGTTATCAAGAAAAATTTCAAATACAGGCGAAATATTATCCTCAATATCCTGCTTAAATGCAGTTTTTATCAGCAAATACGACATGGTAAAGCTACCTCTGTCCATTGGTGAGAAGACACCAAAAACACCATTAGAATCTGCTTTAAAGTACTCTTCATGGTTAAGAGATTTACTCCAGTTTCCGGAAATCTCAATCCTGAGATCTCTGATAAACTCAATATTTGAGCGGTATGTAATGTCCCTGCTGTTTCTTACCAGGTACGGAGTGTTTAACCTTGGATCATTGGTTATCCATCCATTTTCAACGGCCTTGTTTCTAATATCATCCTGCATCCCAAACACAAAACCCCATCCCGGGGCCATGTCGCCATATGACATGCCCATAAAATCAGGTTCAGGGGTAAATCCCGGCATAGCGGTTCCATTGTTCTCTGTATAAGTAACATTAAAATCTTTTACAGCTGTAACAATACGAACCAGACCTTCGCCAATGATCTTAAAATAATTAACGCGTGGTTTTTGGTCAGTGGAATCATTCTCATTTTGAGTCTGTGTTTCCCCCCTGCGTGGATCATTCTTTTGAGTATTTTGTCTTCCTCTCTGAGCTGGCTGATTAATCCTCTTAATAAATCCTACTTTATTATAAAGGTTGGAAAACCTCAACATGGTATTCAGTGTCATCATCTGGGAATTTTCAATGGTATTACCCATAATTTGTTGAATAGACCGTGGTGAAGAGACCCATCGAAAAACCGAATTGTACCTAAAAGTAACATTAGTCCAGTCGAGAAAAGGAAGTTTATTTACAGGTACATTATAATTGATATTTAAATTATGGGTAAAAACATCCATTGATCCCCCACCTAATATTTCCGACCAGATCGAATCTTTATAGGTGGCCCAGTCTGGCGATTCTTTGTCGATCCTGCCAGGGGGTTCTCCTACATAAGCGTTAGCAGTTGATGTATAATCAAGCTTTAGGTTACGAGACAAGTCAAATTTCAGATCCAGAACCCTGGTCCAGTTCCATTTTTTATAATAGGTTGGCTCGATCAGGATCAAGGATGTGCTTTTATTCCTGAGCTTTCGCTCGGTATATTGCCTGTTCATGTCTGTTCTATAACTAAACAGTTTAGGCAGGTAGTAGAAGTTAAAATCCTTAATCAGCTTTAAAGACTTGGATCTTAATTTTGAAAATGGAGCAACATTATTTGGTGTATACGAAAATGTGTACCCCAATCCTCCACGAATTTTTTTCTGGATATCGTATTCAATATCTTCGCTTCTATTTAATATTTCCTGGGAAGCATACGTAAAGTTAAAATTTGAGATACTCCATGGGTATACAACTGAGGATGCTCCGGTATGCTCTTTTCTAACATTAATAAAATTAATATTTTTCCTTCTGGTATATGTTTGTGTTTTAAGCCTTAATGAGTCTTTCCCTTTTTGATCAAGGTTTTTCAATTCATCCTTATATAGAATATCCGGGTCGAGCGGATTATATTGCGGGTCACTCTTTGTTTCAGAATAGTCGAAATGAAGTGGAACTCTCAGTCCGAAACCTTGCGGGAAAAATTTTCCCAGGTCAATATTAGTGGCAATATCGTATTGAACAATTTTTTCTTTTTGTCGTTCATTCACCTTTTTTTCAATACTACCAAAACCAGGTGTACTGATAGTCCCGCCGAAAACCACATTTCCCAGGTCGGCCAGGTTAGCGCTTAATCGTCCGGTAGCTGCCCACCCCGGACGGTTATTAAAATCAGTCAACCGCATTTCGTTCACCCAGATTGTGGCACATTTGGGTTCTCCATCATCATTATCCGAAATTGAAACTTTTTTCGGGTTACGAATACCCAACATTAAAACTTGCACATCACTGATACTGGGCGTTCCCACAACTGTAATTTTATTATTTCCGTTATACACAATGTATGGTTGTGATGTAGTCATCCAGTCATATTCCTGCAATGCTGCATTTCGTTGACGTTTAGCCTCAACAATTTTCTCAAGATCTATTTCAATCTGGTTTACTTCCGGCCATATCAGATCCGGATCTGATGTATACCATGGCGTAAAAGTAAGTGGCAGTTCATATTCATAATAGTTTTGTGTAAAATCTGCTCCCATTCTCACGAAAAGAGTCAGGTCGCCATAATTAATTGTTTGGGCAGGATCTGCATCTTCTGCATGGACAAACATTTTAAGTTTCTTGTATTCCCTAAAATCAAAATCAGTGGTTTTATATGCTGCACGGGCATCACCATCAAGCAGATCACAAACCTGCAGTACCATTGACTGCTCATTGAGTTGTTGATAATTGGTTGTTGCCAGGTTAATTTCTCTTTCTATGCCAGGCGGAATAACATAAGGAATTGGCACACGATCGCCGTTTTCCTCAAAACTAATAGTAGAAATGTCGAAGGAAGTTCCGCTTTGTTCGTCGTTGGGAATATACTCTCCCGGGTAAAGTAAATCATACTTATACCTCCGCCACTCAGTTCGCACCAATCCGAGTGTAGCGAATCTCAAGACAATGCCTTCCTGAAAATCCGTAAGAAGCATTCGCATAAAGCGAATTGATTGAAAATTTTGAATATTTCCTACAATCTTATCAGGCGCTGTTACCGGAACCTTGAACTGATACCAGGTAACATCTCCTCTTTCGCCATTTTCGAGTGGAATATTTCTGGCAATTCTTTTATCGGCAATGTAATTTTCCCCTACTTTCATATTTCCCGAATCGAGTTCTAATACATACTCAAAATATCTTTCAGACTCACTCAGGGTATTATCGTTGTTAATATCTTCTACGTTTGGCAATTGAGTGGCTGAGGTGGGGTAATTTTCAGGATTTTGCTCATCACTTGGAGAGTTGCCTTCTAAGCCGTTAAACATTTTATATCTTTCCAGAATACTGGAATACTGTGGATTTTCGTCGTAATCTGATCCTCTGAAATAGTGGTAGTTATCAGCTGAGGGATCTTCAAAAGCATTGGCATAAGCCTTGTTGTTGGTGCCATTAAAATAGTCAAGAACCTTCCTCATATAAGAACCGTCAAAAAATAATCGCTCATCAGTATCAATCAGTCCGTCGTATCCTGCATCCTGATAAGACCTGGATGCAGGATTGTTATCGAAAGAGTTAACCAAAGCCTGCAATGTAGGAACTCTTCCCCAGACAGTTGTATCCACATTCGTAACCTCTTCTGAAGTAGGAAGTCCGTTTTCGTAACTCTTTCTGGAATCTTTCAACAAATCTTCTGAGATATCACCCAGATGAAAAATCAATTTACCTCCTGATCCACTATTGGGAGATCCTTCAGCAAACGGGTCCATCATCCAAAACTCGATATATTCAACATTGGTAGCTTCAAAATCGGTAGTTTCAATTTTCCGCATGATACCAGCCCAACGTGTATCTGGTTCTTGAAGAAGTCCATCTTCGCCAATACCGGCAGATATGGAAGTTGGCTCAACGTCATAATTATATGGGCCTCTTTCGTTTGGGTAATAAGCCAGGTTAAAAACAGCTATGTTTAAAGGCTGATTATTTGGCGGGTCAATATTCGGGAATACTTCATTTTCCGGAATATATCTCACATAATGGTTTGACAGTTCATTTGCTGTAATATTTGGCGGTTTCAGGTTACCAGACCTTTGGTAAAACAAAGGGTCGATAATGTACCACGACAGCTTGGCCCTGTTAAAACCATACGCCAGATTATTTGAAAAATCAGATTCCGGAAAGTTAACCGGATCCTGGGGTGTACTGGCTAAAAACCAGGTACTGTAATTTTTCAGGTCGATAGTTGATTTAGTCCCTTCAAAGTCATCGATATAAGAGGTTCCTGACTTACCAATTACTTTGGCATGGCCAGGGATAAACTGCGCAAACTCACCATCGAATGTAACCCTGGATTGTGCTTTAGTAGAGATAAACGGCAACATATCCACCAGTTTGGTAATAAAAGGAGATTCTTTTTGATAGCTCATGTCGACACCCCACATAGTATTGGATATAGGTTCATCGCCGTAATTGGTTTTTTGCGTCAAAGGCCTCTCACGAAGATTTAAAATGGTAGCACCCAGGTTCATATTCCTGTTAACCAGGTAATCCATATGAGCTCCTACCAGGCGTTGGGTTTGGATATTGAACATGGAATTACTTTCCATGGATATGTTTATGGGTGTTCCGGAGTTCAGGATCCCCTCATTAATAATACGAACACGCCCCAGTGTATAGTCAACCGTATAATCCACATTCTCGGTCAATGGGATTCCCCCTGCTGTTACTTTCACTGAGCCCTGGGGGACATTAATGGCATTGAGCGAAATTTCCGACCCGGAAGCGGACTTATACATCCCTTCAATAATATACTTATTCTTCTCAGGGTATTGCTGTGCCCCATATTTTGTTAATGTATACAACGAATCATAAGCATATTTATCGGCTAATTCGGTGTTATCGCCAAATTTCGCCCTCAGGTAACTGCCAAATGGCTCAAGAACAGTAAAATACAATCTGCCGTTTGAAGATTGGAAAGTACCACCGGTGGTAGCAGCATTGTTAATAAAATCGAAAACCCCATCATGAGGGGGATTGAAGAAAGGGTCAAGGTTATCAAGATTAAGCACTCTAAGGAGAGGAACGCCTTCAACTTCAGGAGGCCCTTCAGTAAGATAGCCGGTTGGAACACCATTATCATTCCCCGAGTAAAGGATATTCAGCACAAAGTCTTGAGGATTAACCTGATAAGCGCCAATTGAATATACATTTTTCATCATCAGGTTCCACATTGGGATTGATGTGTTAACGGCAGTGCTTTTCAATAGTTTAACCATGAGGCAGTTGGGTGGGGTGATTCCCATATCCGATAATTCACCTACCTGGAAAACACTATCAATACCAATTACAGTATATTGATAGGCTACTGCTAACACCTGATCAGCATTTAACCTGGTATTTATAGAAATAAATCCAAGCTTGTTATTAAATGAATACTCATTTGGTTTCAGCTTACGCGCACTTTCTACTTTTTCATAATCGATGCTGGATATGAAATTTGACGGATGGGAATTCAGGTAGTCGCTCACCGTATTAATGTTCCGGATTTGCAACGAATCAAGTTGAAAAAGAAGATTATTCGAATAATTAGATGGGTTAGTGTACGGTTGAGGAACCGGATGAACATTAGTGTTGTAAGGATGACTTTCTCCCAGGTCAGCAAAAGCCACGATATTTCTATTTTCTTCAACAGCCGGTCCGATATTCGTAATCCAAACTTCCATCTTGGTAATGTTTATCGAGGAGCTGATGATGGGCAAATCCCTAAGAGCCTCTTCATATTTATCCCGAAAATATTGCGATACAAAAAAGTGTCGATTTTCCTCATATTCATCGGCTTTCAGGCTGAAGGGAGTTGTTTGTGCACCTCCTTCAACCCTGACATTAGTAGTTTGGCTTTTTTGTTCTGAATAAACAGCAGTAACCATTGCCCGCCCGAATTGCAACTGTGTTTTAAGGCCGAACAAGCTTTGGCTCCCGGTAATCAGGGTACTGTTAAGAGGCAGGGTTACATCTCCCGCTTCAATGAGTTTGATAATCTCATCTTCTTTTCCTTCGTACCGTAATTTCAATTTATTTTCAAAATCAAATGTGGCTTCGGTGTTATAATTGGTGGTAAATTCAATTTTATCACCGATTTTAGCCACCACATTCATTTGTATCTTCTCTTCAAAGTCAAAGTTGGTAGTCCGTCTCTGCCTCACATTCAATGCCGGATCATCTCTTTTTGAAGATAAAACGCCAAAAATCAGTTCAGCAGATCCTTGAGGTCTTATATCGATGGTATTACTCCCAAAAATTCTATCGAAAGCTTCCCCGCCGATATGGAGCTGCGGAATAAAACCGGTTCGCTGTGCCACACCTGATGCTCTGGCTCGTTCCCTCCAGTAATTTTCAAGAGAATTTTGCATGTCATACTTCATGTATTCATCATAAGTCATCGGTATCGGAGTACGGTATCGAAGCGAGCCTATTTTCCTGGTAATAACATATTGGTTATTATCCATATCATATTCAACTTCAGTAGTGACATTGGAGGGTTGGCCAAGGAACAAGCCATTTTGGTTATCCTGTCCAGTGGTTGGATATCCGGGATCATCATGAAAGGGATAGGGCAAATCGATTTCAGTGGAGTCGTTTAAAAATGTACTATCAGGTGGGGTGATGGACTGCGGAAGCATAGCATATCCTGTAGAAATGAGATTCACTTTAAGCAAAGGTGAACCTATTAATAGAAACGTCGTTAATACACCTAAAAGAAAAAAAGTAGATAGCCGCCTCAAAAGAAAAACACTGTTTTCAGTTACTATTCAAATCAAAATCTATATTTACAACACCTTAAGGGCTTCTTTAATCAGTGACTCAACAGACAAAGAAGATCCTTCGCCCACCTGATTGATATACGAAGAGGAAATAATCTTATACAATGCCTT
>CBDUSM010000052.1:0-7354 GCA_965369825.1 uncultured Bacteroidales bacterium | reverse complement strand
CTTCCATGGCCGGTTCTTTTTGAGTTTTTTGTTTTTTCCCTCCGGGTGAACAAGAGAACATTATTATTCCAAAGGAAATGATTACGATTGTTAATATTATTTTTTTCAGGATTAGAATTTTTGGCTTCAAGCTACAAGCTTTAAGCAATTTAGTAATTATCTTTTTTAAGATTTGCTAATACATTAAAACAATTCATCATAAAATCATGAACCTCTGTTGCAGATTGAGATATTATTACTCTCCTGTGTCCTGTCTTGCAGCTTGAGGCTTATAGCTTGAGGCTTGCAGCTTCTATCCAATTAAGGCATCTCCGGTAATGACCAACCATTTCTGTATTGGTGTTTGATATACTCTTCAGCTGCCTGTTTTGCATTGATGGTTGTGCGCTGCGTGTCAAAATGGGGATGCCCGTCGATCACTTCAAAACTATCTGAAGTAACAATCCTGATCTCGTCCGTATCAGCGATATTCGTAAATCTCATATTCTTTCCATCCCATAAGAGCACCCGGCTCAAATCCTGAAGCCTGACTGCCACAACTCCCATGACCACCATTTCGTTGAGTGGACCTGCATAATCGAAGTTGGAAGAAGGTTGAATCCTGTTTTCAGGGCTTTCCTTGCAGGCTCTGATCCAATCTTGTTCATGGGCGCCTTCCCAGCAGGTTTTACCTATTTCCGTTTCCGGCCTTCTGATCGTTTTCGCTGGTTCTGAAAAGTCTTCCATTTCACTGTAAGGAAGAAGGATTGGGTTTCTGCCATAAGCACCACACATCAATTTTCCTTCACTTCCTACAAAGATACAACCACCATTTTTATCCCGGCCAAGGATTTCTCCGTCCGGGAGATCTTCCGGGCGATCAGGTAACAATCCGCCATCATACCATGATACTTCTACCTCAGGCATATTGTCTCTTGCAGGAAATGTGTAATGTACAATCTCAGCATGAGGTGGAGATTCGGTATTGATTTGTGTGGAACTTGCCTGTACTTTTACCGGGTATTGGAGACTAAGTGCTTTAAAAACGGGATCCATTATGTGGCAGGCCATGTCGCCAAGTGCCCCGGTTCCATAATCCCACCATCCTCTCCAGTTCCATGGAGTGTAAATAGGGTTGTAAGGCCTTTCGGGAGCCGGACCAAGAAAGAGGTCCCAGTTCAACGTATCCGGGATGGGATAGATATCGGTTGGTCGTTCCAACCCCTGCGGCCATATTGGCCGGTTTGTCCATGCATAAGCTTTATGAACTTTTCCAATGGCCCCACTTTGAATCCATTCAGTAACCTGCCGAATCCCTTCACCGGAATTACCCTGATTACCCATTTGTGTGGCAACTTTGTATTTCCTGGCCAGATTGGTTAAGAGGCGTGATTCATAAACTGAATGTGTAAGCGGTTTTTGAACATAAACATGCTTTCCAAGTGTAATAGCATGTGCTGCTATGAGGGCATGTGTATGATCAGATGTAGCAATAATAACAGCATCAATCGAATCATCCATTTCATCGAGCATCCTCCTCCAATCATAATATTTTTTTGCCTTTGGATAATCATCGAATGTTTTTTCTGAATATTTCCAGTCAACATCACAGAGGGCTACAATGTTTTCGGTGCTTGAATTTCTAATATTGGTACTTCCTACACCTCCTATTCCCACACCTGCAATATTCAGTTTGTCGCTGGGAGGAACATACCCTAACCCACTTATAGTATGACTTGGAAGAATAGTAAACCCTGCTACGGCAGTAGCTGCAGTGCTAATGAATTTACGACGGTTGATTGTGCTTAGTTTATTTTTTTTCATAACCATGATTTTATTGATTGAAGCTAATCGGTTTATTCTGAAGGGTACTTTCAAATGCGATCTCAATGATCCTGATTACATCTCTTGCTTCGTCAGGTTTTATCGCCATTTCTCCCCCCTTTGCCAGTACGTCATAAACATTATCATAGAAGCATTGGTAACATCCCGGTAGGGTTTGAATTCGCTTGTCTTGTTGTAATCCGTTATCATCGATTGTTAAATATCCCCACTGTTTTCTATCTTCTTCACCCCAGTTTTCAGCATCCGGTGTTAAACCGTTTTTAAGTGCATTTTCCTGGGGATCTATTCCATACTTTAAAAAAGATCCTTTACTTCCATGGAGGATAAAGCGTGGTCCGGGCTCTTTTACCAGCATGCCGGCTTTCAGGGTGGCATTAAAGGCAGGGTAATGCAGCATTAGGTCAAAATAGTCATCAACCTTGCTTCCTTCACGCTGAATACGGATGTCAGCTGAAATGCTGTCAGGAAAGCCAAATAAATGCAATGCCTGATCAATCAGGTGAGAACCAAGATCGAAAAGAATACCCCCTCCGGGTTTTTTTTCATCCCTCCATGCTCCGATAATTATTTCTGGTTTATAACGATCGAAATGTACTTCATACTCCGAAATATCACCCAGAAGTTCAGCCTCTAACACTTTTTTTACCGTAAGAAAATCGTTATCCCATCTTCTGTTGTGGTAAACAAAAAGGTTGAGATTCTTTGATTCAGCTATTCTTATAAGTTCATCAGCTTCCTTCGAGGTTGGTGTAAATGGCTTTTCTATAACAATATGTTTTCCAGCCATCAGGCATTGTTTGGCAATAAGGTAGTGCGAAGTATTTGGTGTACAGATCACAACCAGATCAATTTCCTGATCATTTAACAGGTCATTAAAATTATTTACAACCATTATGTAGGGATAAATCTCTTTAGTATGCTGCTGATGTCGTTCAACAATTTTTTTAAGGTTGAATCTGGGATGTTTATCAAGAAAAGGGGCATGGAAAACTTTTCCGGAAAGACCAAAGCCAATTATTCCTGCATTGAGTGTTTTATCAGGTCCTTTTATCTTTTTTCTTTTTTCTTTTACCTTGCTACACATATGAGAGCTTCAAAAATTAAGATTATTCAGGTAATCGAAACTAATTTTTACACTTTCAAGGAGAGGCATATTAAATGATTCTTGTTCAACAAAATAATATTTCATTCCGGCTATTTCTTTGGATGCGAAGATTGCCTTAAAGTCGATAGTCCCTTGCCCAATTTCAGTGGATTCGCGTTTAGGTGTGGCATCCATATCTTTTATATGCCAGAGGTTAAATCTTCCTGGATAAGTCTTGAAATAGGTAACAGGGTCATACCCTCCATATACAATCCAATAAGTGTCAAGCTGGAAGCTCACAAGTTCAGGTTCGGTTCGTTCAAGCAAAATATTATAAGGAATCACACCTTCCATGGCTTCAAACTCGTAGGCGTGGTTGTGGTAAGCGAATGCAATACCTGCGTTTTTACAAAGCTCGCCAATAATGTTGAACTTATCGGCTAATTTTTTATAATCATCAATGGTATTTCTTAATTCTTTGCTGATAGAAGGAAGAACGATATATGACATGCCAGCCTCCAGGCTATTATCAATAACGAGTTGTGCGTTTTTTGGATCAATAGCAGTGTGAGTACTAATCGAGATCAGCCCGTTTTCTGTAATAATTTTTTTATATTCTTTCGGAGAGAATTTGTAAAATTTACCATCGGAATATCCTGCTGCTTCAACAGAGGTATATCCAATTTGCGCAATTGATTTTAACGTACTTTCAAAATCTTCATTAATCAAATCGCGTAACGTATAAAGTTGTATACCAATTGTTTTTTTCAATGGAATAGCATTTAATTTGGCCGGTAAGATCATACTTGCCACAACTGATGCTGTTAGGCCTTTTACAAATGTTCTACGATTTATCATTTAAATTCGTTTTAGGTTTTGTATTCAACATTAAAAGTATCGTTCCGCGTTTTATCATATCTGCCTACAGCGATTTATTGTGCGGCAATTAAATTATTTCCTGCTTATCTGCATCCCAGAACACTTCTCTTTTTTCCCGGTAGGCGATGGTTCCCATATGGGCTGTTATTGCCTCTTCAAACCCCTGGTCAACGTTACAACTGGGCTGTGTGCCGTTTCTTATGCAATCGATCCATTCTTTAATGTGGAGGTGAGATGTATCAACCCGTTTACCTCCCCGGTAAGTGTAAAGCAGTCCTCTTCCTGCAAAATAATTCTCTGTGGGTGATGTAATGGCATCTACTTCTTTCATTCCCGGTGTGTAAGAATATATTGGCAGGGAAGGATCGATGATTTTTGCTTTGATTTTTTCCTGGTAACGAGTGGAGTTTGTGTCGGCGAAAATTTTCAGATTGCTTCCCACTTCCATATAAGCATCATGGCCCATAATCACTTTTCCTCTTCGGTGATTACTAGCCAACGTTGCAGAGTATAGGAGAGAAAAGTTTCTGTCAGGATATTCAAAAGCTGTATTCAGGACATCAGGCACTGTTCTTCCATCTTTATAATAATAGATTCCCCCTGATGACACAGCAGAATGTGGAATGCCAAGATTGAGTATCTGGTTTATGGCGTCGTATTCGTGTGTAAAAAGGTCGCCTGACAGCCCGGTACTGTAATCCCACCAGCATCTCCACCGGAAGAATCTCTCCAGGCTGAACTTATGATAGGGGGCAGGCCCGATAAACTGATCCCAATCAATATTAGTTGGACCAGCTTCTTCAGGAATGTCATAAACCCACGCTCCAACAGGGGAGTTACGGTTTGTTGTTACTTCTATTAAGCTTACTTTTCCAAGGATGTTTTTCTCAATAGCCTCCTTAGCTTTATAATAACTTTCTGATTGCCTGTTCTGATGACCAAGCTGGAAAACAATACCACTTTTTTTTACCGCTTCGACAACTTCATAAGTTTCGGGAACAGTCCATGTCATAGGTTTTTCACAGTAAACATGTTTCCCGGCTTTAGCCGCTTCAATGGTGATGGCTCCGTGCCAATGATCAGGGGTTGCAATGATAACAGCATCAATATCATCGGAAGCGATCAGTTCTTTATAGGTTAAGTATCGTTTTGGGCCAGGGCCTTTTTCCTTGCCAGAGCCTTTTTTATTAATATTGGAAGCCGCTTCGATGCCCTTTTGGGCATTGACTTCATAAATATCACAAATGCCGTTTACTACAATTTTTAGATCTTCTTGTTCGATGTAATCTTCGTATCGCCGATCGATCTTGTTATGAAAAGCTCCTTCTTTCCATGAATCAATAACCGATGGGTGTGCGAAACCGGCAGCTCGTAGCAGGTGCTGTCCACGCCCTCCTAAACCTATTATTCCTAATCGTATTTGCTTCTCTTTTGATGAACCTGAGGAGAAAATGGGGATAGTGGCGTCAAGTTTAATCTCTCCCTGAATGGATTTCTTTAAGTATCGTTGATATTTTTTCTTTCTGTACCATCCGTAAGCAAAGGCCCCTAGAACAGGGACTGTGGCAAGCCCTTTTATGATATCTCTACGGCTTAACCCGGGCTTTTCCTCGTTATCTTGATTAACAGTTCCTTTTTTATGGTCGTCCATATTAGTCATTAATCATTTGGTTTTTTTCTTTTTTATTGAAAAAGAGAAACTTATCAACTCCAATAATCTTACTAGTTGGGAATAGTAATAGAACAACCAGGGCTACCATTTCAATGAGGATTTTGCTTACCACGAGGTAACTTCCCTCCATTGGCAGCGCATACCTCAATCCTATAAAAGGTGGGTGCGAAAGATAGTAAAATCCGAGAAGGGTAATAGCGGAAATAATGGCTGCTCTTGACAAAGCGCCTATAATTAACCCCAAACCTATCAGGATCAATCCCCAGATATTCAAAAAATCTACTATTTTTAAAATTTCAGGGGATGAAGCAAGAGAGTAATAAAATCTTTTTAAAATTCCCTCAGAATCAAGAAGATAGCCCACGCTCGACCAATTTGGATTTGTTAATTTCACCAAACCCTCAAACAAAAAGTTCCAACCAATCAATACCCTCAGCGCAACCAACCCAAAAAGCTGCATTTTTGAATATTTGTAATATTGTTGTTTCATGAAACTCAGTTCAAGGTTCAAAGTTTAATGTTTATTTTCCGACTGCCGACTGTCAACTGTCATCCCGCCTCCCGATTCCCGATTCCTGTCTCCTGTCTTCCCGATTCCTGCCAACTGTCAACTATTCACCCTACAACTCATTGATATAAATATTTCTCCATTTCACTTTAATACCTCCGCCATCATGAATTTGAAGAGCAATCACACCATCGGCCTTTCCAATTTTGTCATCTCTGAGATCTGTCATAATTTCATTGTTAAGCCAGGTTATTACTCTGTTTCCCTTGACAAATACAACCAGATCATTCCATTCACCCATTTGTAGGATTTTTTCTTTTTCTTCCGGTATTTGTACCAGCCACCCTCTACCGTATGATTCATAGATACCTCCGGTATCCTTTCCGGGAGGAGCGACCTCCACCTGCCATCCACTTATCCTGGTCCCATCCAACGATGACCGGAAAAACACACCACTATTACCATCTGACTCCTGTTTGAATTGCAGGCGAAGAACAAAATCCTTATAAATCCCGTCAGTAGCAAGGTAACCGTAATTCTTCTCTTCCCCACTCTCGCAAATTAGGTTGTTATTATCAACATACCATTTTTCAGTCCCATGAATTTCCCATCCATCCAGGTTCTTCCCATTGAACAGAGGTTTGCCGTAATCGCAAAGGTCTTTGATTTTAATATTTTTGAATTTCACCACACTTCCATGGTCCTGTAAGGCTATGTGTCCTTTTCTGGCAAGGCCATAACCCGGGTAATCTTTCCATTTACAGTTCTGAACGAGCTCTTTCCAGTCGTCACTCCAAAGTTTGTATTCAAGGATTTTATTACCATTGAGCCAGTGTTCAACGGTTCCATTTTTGACGATAATCCATGACGCATTGAATTGACCGGTTGGCATCAGTCGTTTATTTACGGTTCGATGCATGGCGTAGTTTGCACCTGTTTTTTGCCATTCTTCCAGCTTATGAGGAAATCCAACATCATCAATTAATTGATATTCAGGACCTGATGCATATACTGTGGGGTAATCTCCTTCCAGGACATGAAAGAATATTCCACTATTACCACCATCTGAGATCGCCCATTCAAGGTATAGTTCAAAATCTTCAAACTGATCAATTGTGATGATATCACCATCAAGGTCACCTCCTTTACCCAGGGCCACCAGGTTGCCATCAATAACCTGCCAGCCATCGTTAACACCGTTCTGTTTAAAATTTCTCCACCCTTTTGTTGTTATGCCATCAAAAAGTAGAATCCACCCTTCGGATTTTTCCTTATCCGAAAGGGTGTTCTGTGTAATACCAGTAAAAGATTTTGATATTGTGATATCCGGTTGGCTAGCTACTCTGTTGCAGAAAGAAAGCAGCACCAGAATCAGTAGTAGATTCTT
>CBDUSM010000051.1:0-7359 GCA_965369825.1 uncultured Bacteroidales bacterium | reverse complement strand
CTGCTATGGGCACAACATTATCAAATGTAAGGGAATCATAAATAGCATCATATTTTTCAATAACCTGATAATTATTTTTCCGGAAATATTCAGAAGCATGTTTTCCAATAGTGATCAGGTTTAATCGGCCTGCTTTCAGGTAAGAAGCATAATTCTCTTCAATATACCTCGTGGTAACTTTGATAACATTGGAGTTAAAAGCACCACATAATCCTCTGTTAGAGGTGAGAACAACAAATAAAACATTGTTAACTTCATTTCGACGTGAATAAATATTTTCATCAGAGCTTTCAAGGCTGGCACTAATACTTTGAAGTATCTCCTGAAGCTTATTCACATAAGGGCGAAGCTGTAAAATGGCATTCTGCGCTTTCCGCAATTTAGATGCGGCAACCATTTTCATGGCACTGGTGATCTGTTGTGTGGATTTAACAGATGCAATTCTTGTTCTGACTTCTTTTAAATTAGCCATCTAAATTTCCTTTACTCTTTCGAATAAATTTTTGCGCAAGATCATTTGCTGTTTCTTCCATAATCTTAATGGAACTGTTAGTTAGTTTCCCTTCACGAAGAGAGGTAAGTACCTCCTGATGACGCATTTGCAAAAGATGGATGTATTCCTCTTCAAACTTGCTGATCTGTTTAACAGGGACATTTTTTAAAAGCCCTTTGGTGCCACAATAGATAATAGCAATTTGATCTTCCACTTTCACCGGTGAGTATTGGGGTTGTTTAAGTATCTCAACATTGCGGGCACCTTTATCAAGTACAGCTTTTGTTGTTGCATCAAGATCGGATCCGAATTTAGAAAACGCTTCAAGCTCCCGGTATTGAGCCTGGTCGAGCTTAAGGGTTCCTGCCACTTTTTTCATCGATTTGATCTGTGCATTACCACCTACCCTCGAAACAGAAATACCTACATTAATAGCCGGACGAATACCCGCATTAAAAAGGTTTGTCTCCAGGAATATCTGCCCATCAGTAATTGAAATAACATTGGTTGGGATATAGGCCGAAACATCACCAGCCTGTGTTTCAATAATTGGTAATGCAGTAAGAGAGCCACCACCTTTAACCATTGGGCGAATAGATTCAGGCAGGTCATTCATCTGAGCTGCAACCACATCAGAAGAGATTATTCTGGCAGCACGTTCCAATAAACGTGAATGCAAATAGAAAACATCTCCCGGATAAGCTTCCCGGCCAGGCGGGCGGCGCAATAGCAACGAAACTTCACGATAAGCAACGGCCTGTTTTGAAAGATCATCGAAAACGATCAAAGCCGGTCGGCCGGTATCTCTGAAATATTCACCGATGGAAGTGCCTGCAAACGGAGCATAAAACTGCATGGCGGCCGGTTCGGAGGCAGTAGCAGTGACCATAACAGTGTATGGCATTGCTCCATTCTCTTCCAATGTCTTTGCAATCTGAGCAACAGTAGAACCTTTTTGTCCTACAGCTACATAAATACAATAAACCGGTTCACCCTTTTCATAATTCTCACGCTGATTTATTATTGTATCGATGGCAATGGCCGTTTTCCCTGTTTGCCGGTCACCAATGATAAGCTCTCGCTGCCCACGGCCAATGGGGATCATGGCGTCAATAGCTTTGATCCCTGTTTGTAATGGTTCATTCACCGGTTGACGGTAAATTACTCCCGGTGCTTTTCGTTCAAGTGGCATTTCAAACCGTTCACCGGTAATCTCACCTTTCCCGTCAATTGGTTCACCCAAGGTGTTGATCACACGACCAAGCATTCCTTCACCAACCTGCAGTGATGCTATGTGCCGGGTTCTTTTTACCACATCCCCTTCCTTAATTTCATGTGACTCTCCTAATAAGACCGCTCCAACATTATCCTCTTCCAGGTTCATAACGATACCCTTGAGGCCATTCTTTTCAAATTCAATCAATTCACCGGCTAAAGCATTCGAAAGGCCGTAAATACGAGCAATACCATCACCCACCTCAAGAACAGTACCAATCTCTTCGAGCTCAGTCTCTTCTATTGCCCCAGCTAACTGCTGGCGCAAGATAGCAGATACTTCTGCGGGTTTTATTCCTGCCATTTTTTAAGTCTTTAAATAATTCTGTTAAATTTCTTTTCTATAAACATTAATATCAAAATTGCGTTTTAATTGCTGTAATTGCTTTAAAATACTGGAATCAAACTGCTTATCATCAAAATTGAGGACAAATCCACCAATCAGGCCTTTATCAACTTTTTCGATAAGCTCTATCTCATCATCAGTAAACCTTTTTAACAGCATTAATATTTTTTGTTTTATCTCATCATCTGCAACATAGGCAGTTTTTAATTCAACTGTTGAAATTCCTTTGTAACGCTTATATTCCCGGATATAATATTTGGCAATATCAGGAATATATCTTTCTCTTTTGTTTCGAATAATAATCTGAAGGTATGAAAAAGTCGCCTTGTGCAACTGTTTTTCAAAGACCTTACTAACAATCAATATCTTTTTATCAAATTTAATAATTGGGCTGAAAAGTATTAATGTAAAATCCCGGCTTGTTTTGCAAACCTGAAAAACAAGCGACATATCATTCATCACCCTTTCAAGTATATTCTGTTCCTCGGCAAAATCAAACAGCGCCTTTGCATATCGTCGGGCAATCCGGGTTCCTTTCATTAATTATCTTTTTCTCTAATAAAATTTTTAATTCAACCTGGCTTCGTTAATTAACTTTTTAACCAACTCTTTTTGATTTTCTGTTTTCGATAATTCCTCCCTCAGTAGCTTTTCAGCAATATCAATTGATAATTGTGCCAGCTGATTCTTAAGGTCAGTCATTACAGCCTTCTTTTCATTAATAATACTTTCTCTTGCTGACTCCATAATCCTATCAGCTTCTTCACTGGCCTTCTTTCCGGCCTCCTCAATGATAGAATTTTTAATTGTTCGTGCCTCGTGCAGAATTTCATCCCGTTCATCTTTTGCCTGGCTGAGCAATTCTTCGTGTTCAGTTTCCAGGGCTTTCATTTTCCCCTCAACCTGAACGGCAGTCAGCAATGAACGTTCAATTGTGCCTTCCCTGTCTTTTATAGCATTTAGAATTGGCTTCCAGGCAAACTTAGCAAGTATCCATAATAAGATGGCAAAGGATAGGGTCATCCAAAAAATCAGGCCTATTCCGGGGCTTACAAGTTCCATTTTTTGTTACATTAAATTTATGAAATTTGTTGATTTAAATGACTCCGCCGCCCGGCCTACCGCCGGGTGGCGGAGTCTGTTTTTGTTTGCCGCTAAATAAATACTATCAGCAAACAAACAACAATTGCAAAGAAGGCTACACCTTCAATCAAAGCAGCAGCAACAACAAGGTTAGCACGAATATCACCTGCAGCTTCAGGTTGACGGGCAATAGATTCAACAGCAGCCCTTCCAATCTGTCCGATGCCCATTCCGGCAGCGATAGCTGCAATACCTGCACCAAATGCTGCGGCCATTTTCGCAAGAGGCGTCAAATCAAGGGCGGCCTGCAATAAAATTGATAATAATGACATAGTAATTTGTTTAATTAATGAATAAAAAAATTTAACTTGTTATATAAAAAAATTAATGCTGTTCTTCTGTAGCCATTCCAAAGAAAATTGCTGAAAGAAGTGTAAAAACATAAGCTTGAATAAAAGCAACCAGCAGCTCAAGCATTCCTATGAAAACAGCAAAAAGCACTGAAACAATCGAAACAGAATAACCTAGTGCTACATGTAAATGTCCAAAGATGAAAATCAGACTGATGAAACCAAGTACAACAATATGCCCGGCTGTAATATTTGCAAAAAGACGTACCATTAATACAAAAGGCTTTGTTAAGATCCCCATCAATTCAATAATGGGCATCAAGGGTAACGGAAATTTTAACCACCACGGAACACCGGGTGTGTTGAAAACATGCTTCCAATAATTCTTATTCCCATTTATCGAGGTAATAATGAATGTAAAACCAGCCATTACTAAAGTAACAGCAATATTCCCTGTTACATTGGCACCTCCCGGAAAAAAAGGAACAAGACCAAAAAGGTTATTAAATAAAATAAAAAAGAACAGGGTTAAAAGATACGGAATAAATTTCTCATATTTTTTTTCCCCTATTGAAGAAATAGCGAGATCACGAATAAAAAGGATTATCGGTTCAAGGAAAGATTGTAATCCCTTGGGGGCCTTCCCTACCCGCTTTTTATAAGACCGGGCAACAGAAATAAAAATAATCGACAAAATAATAAAACTAAAAAAAACGGATAATACATTTTTGGTTATCGACAGGTCTAATGGCAGGGAAGAAGCAGTATCGGTCTCCATGGTGCCATCTATCACTCTTACGATCTTCCCTTTAGTACTCCCATCAGCTCTCTCAACCTTAAACCCTTTGTATGCATCATGTTCGTGATGGAATTTGCTCGACATAAAAGTGTACAATTTCCCTTCATGAACTAAAATAACAGGAAGTGGAATGGCAACATGTTTTTCACCAAAGGAAAGAATATGCCATTCATGGGAATCAATAATATGTTCAATTATCATCTTTCCAGCCTCGTATTCCTCTTCAAGAATAATCTCTTCCCAGTCCTCTGGCTGTTGGTCATTGGAAATATGTTGTGGCTGGCTATGATCGTCGTTATTTGATATGCCAGCAAAAGGAATCAAAAACAACAAAACTATTATAGCAAAAATGTTACCCAAATGCCTGTTATTTATGTCTCTTCCGGTTTTCATATAGGATAAAATACCCCTTAAAATGATATTTTATAAAAATTTGTGCAAATTTACAATAATAGTTGATATATTTAATTTTTATATGAGTTAACACTTCCAAAAAACAACCTGTAACGATGATAAAAAACGATTCAGATACATACTTTATGAAAGAGGCCTTAAAAGAGGCTCAAAAAGCGCTGGATGCTGATGAGGTTCCTGTTGGGGCTGTAATAGTATGTAACGAACAGATTATTTCGAGAGCTTATAACCTTTCCGAACGGTTAAATGATGTAACAGCTCATGCCGAGATGCAGGCTTTCACGGCTGCAACAAACTACCTGGGGGGGAAATACCTGCAGGGGTGCACTCTCTATGTTACAATTGAACCCTGTGTGATGTGTGCCGGGGCAGCTTTCTGGACTCAACTTTCAAAAATAGTATATGGTGCACCCGACCCTAAAAGAGGATACTCCATTCATAAGGCGAATATCCTCCATCCAAAAACGAAAGTTGTTGCAGGCATCCTGGAAAAAGAGTGCTCAGCAATAATGCAACAGTTCTTCCGTGTAAAAAGAACCCAATAAATATCCCTTATTTTACAAAAATTTACTACTTTTACTCTCTTGTAAATTGAAATTCTCTATCAAAACAATAGGAATATGAAAAAGAAATTATTATTTTTTCAACTCGTATTATTTTCCGTTTTCCTGGCTTCCGCAAATCCTGTCAAGGATTTGATAGCTAAAACGGGCGATGTATCTGATTACCCCAATAGCGATGTTTTGGTTATTTTCGACAGTATACATGTTGATGTACAGGAAACAGGATTGAGTTTTGTGAACACACACCGACTGTATAAGGTTTTAACAACCAGGGGAGCTAAAAGACTAAGTGTTATCAAATACGGTTATGATCCCTCATCTGCTTATGCAGAAATACAAAAAGTTATAATTTATCGCAAGGATGGTACTATTGATAAACTTTCTCCGGAAACAGTAACAGATTACCCGGCACCAGCTCGTATGATCTATTGGGGAGCAAGAGAAAAAATGATTGCTGTCGGACGACTGGATCCCGGTGATGCTATCGAAGTATTTCTTTTCAGAAAAGGTTTTACCTATGCCCTCCTTCAAGGCGATGACGATGATGAAAGATACATTCCCCCCATGCGTGGACATTATTACGATATTGTCGAGTTCTGGAGTTCCGATCCAATAATAACCAAGGTATACCAAGTGGCAATACCACACGATAAACCTTTGCAGTATGAATTTTATAACGGCGAAGTTCAATCATCTGCTGTTTTTCGCAACAATAAAATTATTTATACATTTATTAAGAAAAATATCGAACCATACAAAAGAGAACATGGCATGGTGGGAAATTCGGATGTATTCCCCAAACTACTTATGTCAACCAGCCCGGATTGGAAAGCAAAGTCATTATGGTTTTATGGCGTGAATGAAGATTATGGCAGTTTTGAATCAACTCCTGAGATTCAATCAAAAGTTGATGAAATATTGGCTGAAGCTGAGAATGAATTAGATTCAATTACGATTCTTACACACTGGGTAGGTGATGAAATTCGTTATTCAGGTATTTCAATGGGTGAAGGAGAAGGGTTTACCCTGCATTCAGGCCAGATGAACTTCACCGATCGCTGTGGTGTTTGCAAAGATAAGGCCGGTATGTTGATTACCATGCTCAGGGCTGCCGGCTTTGAGTCCTATCCGGCAATGACCATGGCTGGGTCACGTATTGATTATATTCCAGCCGATCAGTTTAATCATTGTGTTACACTTGTTAAGCTGAATAGCGGCGAATATAAATTACTTGATCCAACCTGGGTCCCATTTGTTCGGGAGTTATGGTCAAGTGCCGAACAGCAGCAAAACTACCTGATGGGAATACCTGAAGGTGCCGACCTGGCTATCACACCTCTGTCACCTCCCGAAAATCATTTCTTCAGACTTGACGGAACTTCAGAGATCAATACGGATGGAAGTCTTGCCGGCGAATTTACCCTGACGGCAGAGGGACAAACCGATGCCGCCATCAGAGGTTTATTCACCAGAAATTACAAAAACGATTGGGAGGCTGCATTAGAAAGAGAAATACTCAGAGTTGCCCCATTAGCTGAGGTAACCGAATGGGATTATGGTGATCCGTATGATTATCTCTCCGGCCCGATAATTATCACTGTCAAATATCGCATACCTGATTATGCCCATGTAACAGACAATGAAATTATCTTCCACTCGTTCGTGGCCTCCAATCCCTTTAAACGAGGAATGGCTCATTTGTATCAAAACACCAACCTCGAAGAAAGAAAATATCCTTTCAGGGACAGGTGTTCCAGACAGGTGGAGCTAACAGAAACCATTACGGTACCCCCGGGCTATACAGCCGCCAGTCAACCTTATTCTATTAACTCAAAAGGAGATTATGCCTCCTTTGATGGAAGTATTCGTCAATCCGGCCGTACTATTAACGTTGAGGAGACTGTAGTTCTCAAAAAAAGAATTTATGATCCGGGTGACTGGGATTCTTACCGCGCAGCTGTAAAGAACCAAAACGCAATTGCTGACCACCCGATCATTTTGATAAAAGATTAATGATGAAAAATATTAAGATGAAA
>CBDUSM010000050.1:0-7662 GCA_965369825.1 uncultured Bacteroidales bacterium | reverse complement strand
ACACTATTGCACAACGAATTGGTCATTATCTTTTCAGGAGAAGGTTACGAAAAACAATGCTATTTTTACAAAACCAGCCTCCTCAAAGTATGAATGGAACCGAGTTGAGCGGAGTTCTTACTCCTGATTCTGATGAACATTGGAAATGGCGTAATAACATGGTTAAGATAATGGCAAGTAAGCTGGATTTTTCCAGATTTGGAGTTAAAGGACTGTACTTGATCGGAAGTGTAAAAAACTTAACTGCCGGTCCGGCCAGTGATATTGACTTATTAGTACATATTGAGGATGATAAGTCTAAAATGGAATTGTTGAAGGTTTGGTTTGAAGGATGGAGCTATAGCGCTGCGGAAGCTAATTATTTACGAACAGGTTATCGATCTGAAAGCGGGCTTATTGATTTACATTTAATCACAGACCACGACATAAAAGCTAAAACAAGTTATGCAGTTATGCTTGAATCTCATTTTAATAGAGCGCGTCTCATACGGTTAGCTGGAAACAAAAATGAAAAAGATAATTAATATAGTTTTATATGTCTCTTTGTTATTTCGTTTCTGATCTTCATGGAAAAATCGACAGGTATGAGAAACTGTTCGAAGAAATTAAGGAAGAGAAGCCCGGGGCTCTTTTTCTTGGAGGAGATCTCCTGCCACATGGCTTAAAGCAACAAAAATTTGATAACAGGGTAATTACTGATTTCACTACTGAATACCTGATTGAACGTTTTACCTTGTTGAAGCAAAAAATGGGTAAAGCATACCCATCTGTCTTTGTCATTCTTGGAAATGACGATGCCAGATCGGAAGAAAAGTATTTTATTGCACATTCAAAAAAAGGCCTCTGGCATTATATACATTTCAGAAAGGAAATGTTTGCAGGCTACAATGTATTTGGCTACTCTTATGTGCCCCCAACACCTTTCCAAATAAAAGACTGGGAACGATATGATGTTTCAAGGTATGTGGATCCTGGTTGTATTCCACCTACAGAGGGGTTTCGTACTGTAGCATCAACTGACGATATTGAGTATTCAACAATTAAGAAGGATTTAGAGAAAATGGCAGGTAATATGCCCCATGGTAAATCGATATTTCTTTTTCATTCGCCTCCGTATAAAACCAACCTTGATCGTGCAGCTCTTGATGGTATGACCATCGATCATGTTCCGTTGGATGTTCATGTTGGTAGTATTGCTATCAAACAGTTCATTGAAGATAGTCAGCCGTTTCTAACGCTTCATGGCCACATACATGAATCATCAAGAATTACCGGGCATTATAAAGAAATAACAGGCACCTCAACCGCCTTAGGTGCTGCATGGGATGGGCCCGAATTAGCTATTATTAAATTTGACCTGAATAATCCAAAAGATGCAGTGCTGGAATTGCTCTGACTCATTTAAATTATTTTTATCTTTACCCCCATGGAAGAAATGATACTGATCCTTGATTTTGGTTCTCAATACACACAATTAATCGCCCGTCGTGTCCGTGAGCTAAATGTGTATTGTGAAATACATCCTTTCAATGATTTTCCTGCTATGAGCGAACAAACAAAAGGTGTGATACTCTCAGGGAGTCCTTTTTCAGTACGTGATGATGGAGCACCGATGCCTGACCTCAATGAAATCAGAAAAAAAATTCCTGTTATTGGTTTATGCTACGGGGCACAGTTGATGGCACAACATGATGGGGGAGTAGTATTGACTTCTGAGATTAGGGAGTATGGCCGAGCAAACCTTTCACATATTAACACCAAAGATCCATTATTAAAAGGGATGACAACCGGATGCCAGGTATGGATGTCACATGGAGATACAATTCTTCATCTACCCAATGATTTTGAAACGATTGCGAGCACCGATAGTGTTGATGTGGCAGGGTACAGGATCAACGGTGAAACCACATATGGCATTCAATTTCATCCGGAAGTATACCATACAACAGAAGGAACTTTGCTGCTAAAAAACTTTGTGATTGATATTTGTGGCTGCTCAGCATCCTGGACACCTGATTCTTTTGTTGAAACTACTGTTAATGAACTAAAGGCAAAACTAGGCAACGACCAGGTTGTTTTGGGACTTTCCGGAGGTGTTGATTCATCAGTAGCCTCAATACTTCTTCATAAAGCAATAGGGGAAAACCTTCATTGTGTCTTTGTTGATAATGGTCTGCTGCGTAAGAATGAATTTGAAGCTGTGCTCAAATCCTATGAAAAAATGGGGCTTAATGTTACAGGAGTTGATGCCGGCAAGAGGTTTCTTGATGCTTTGAAAGGAATTAGTGAACCTGAGGAAAAAAGAAAGGTCATTGGTGGTATTTTTATTGAAGTATTTGACGAAGAGGCACATAGAATCAGGAACGTAAAGTGGCTCGCCCAGGGCACAATATATCCTGATGTAATTGAATCTATTTCAGTGAAAGGCCCTTCAGCAACCATAAAATCACATCATAATGTTGGTGGCCTGCCTGACCGAATGAAATTAAAGATTGTTGAGCCGCTCCGAAGTCTCTTTAAAGACGAAGTAAGAAAAGTAGGTCGCTCACTCGGAATTGATGCTGAACTTCTTGGCCGGCATCCCTTTCCAGGCCCAGGGCTTGGTGTAAGAATCGTTGGCGATGTGACAAGCGAAAAAGTAAGGATCATGCAGGAAGCAGATCACATATTTATTGAAGGACTGAAAAACGAAAATCTTTACGACAAGGTGTGGCAGGCTTTTACCGTGCTTTTGCCTGTAAATTCCGTGGGAGTGATGGGCGATGAAAGAACGTATGAGAATGTTGTTGTACTAAGGGCTGTCGGCTCAACCGACGGAATGACTGCCGACTGGTCGCAACTACCACATAATTTTTTGGCCAGGATATCAAATCTTATTATTAATAAAGTGAAAGGCGTGAACCGCGTGGTGTATGATATCAGTTCAAAACCTCCCGCAACCATTGAATGGGAATAAGCAATTAATGTATGTAATCAACGTTTATAATTGTCAAAGGCACTAGATTTGAGATACCCTCTGAGCATATTTATTATTTTTCTGATTTCTTTCAGCTTCTCAAGAGGCCAGGAGAATGCTGATATTACCCGTTCGCTTATCATTGAAGAATATAACGGTAAGGAGTATTATGTTCATTTTGTAAAACCGGGGCAAACATTATATGCTATTTCACGAGTATATAATGTTAGTAAAAAGGATATTATTCTTGAAAACCCGGAGTTGAAGAAAGGAATATTAAAAGTAAATCAAATCTTAAAAATTCCTGTGAACAAAGTGTTAGTGAATGATAATCATCCTGTTAATGATAATCAAAGCGATACATTAAAGTATTTTTTCAGGCATACTGTAAAACCGGGCGAAACACTCTATTACCTTTCCAGGAAATACCATGTGTCAATTGATGAATTGATTGATATCAATCCTGATATAAAATATGGAACACAGGTTGGTCAGGTTATTCTTATACCTAAAAAAAGTTACTTAACTGAAGATATGATTCAGATCCAGAAAGATACACTGGTCTATTATATTTTACACAAGGTAAAGAAAAAGGAAACCATTTATGGGCTCAGCAAACAATATAACATACGAATGGATGACCTGTTTTTGCTGAATCCCATTCTTAAAGATGGTTTGAAAAAGAAACAGATCGTTAAGATACCTGTCGAAAACAATGGCCAATATGATGATATTTCCTCGGGATATCTTATCGTTTATTCGTACATCGAAAAACCAGAAACAATCGATCCGGATGTTCAAAAAAAACATAATTGTGATTCTTTTTCTTATGATCAGAAAGTTCTTGAAGTAGCCATGTTACTTCCACTTTACCTTGATCAATTAGGAGATATTACAATTGATGATACGTCGCGTCTTCAATCCGCTGAACATTACAGGCCCTTTAGGTTCATCCAATTTTATGAAGGAGCCCTCCTTGCAATTGATTCGCTTATTAACCAAGGATTGAGACTTAAATTATATATTTATGACATTGATGATGATCCCACTAAAATCAGGAAATTACTTACTAATCCTCATTTTAGTGAAATGGATATGATTGTTGGACCATTTTACAGAAAAAGCTTTAAGATTGCTTCTGGTTTTGCAAAAGCCAACAATATTTTAATCGTAAATCCTTTTACAAAAAGGGAGAGCGTTCTGGATGATAACCAAACTGTCTTTAAAGTTCAACCCTCACTGGAAACACAAATCAGAAAATCACTGGATTTCATCCTAACTAATTATCCTAATGCCAACATTCTGCTTGTCAGGCAAAACAAATACCAGTATGCAGAAGAATCTCAGTTCATTAAAGAAGAGATTGAAAAGGGTATTATTAAAGAAATTAGTATACCAAATACCAGAATTTTCAGCATCATTGTTGAGAATTCTCTTGCTGACACAACCTTACCTGAGGATGCTATTCTGGAAAGCATTATTATTGAAAACTCAGTAGTTTTAATTGACTTTATTGAACAATATCCTGCCGACAGCATGGTTTTTAAGAATACAGTAAAGGAAATTATTTTTGATATTGACAGCATGCATGGCATTTGTAAGCATTCATCTGTTGTGAGGGATAATGTTATTCTGTCTGTTTCCAAAAACAATGTTTTCATTCTTGATTTCATAACCAGATTAAATTTGGTCAGAGATAGTTTCAATATTGTTTTATTTGGCATACCGGAATGGGACAGCTTCGATTTGGAAACCGACTACTTGCTTAACCTCCGTTTACATACTACTACAACTACTTCTATAAACTACGAAGATGAACAGGTACAGCAGTTTATCAGCAAATTCCACAGGTTTTTTTATTGTGAGCCGGAACAAGGGAAGTATAGCTTTGAGGGATTTGACATTACTTATTTTTTCCTGAGAGAATTGATGCATTTGGGGACATATTTCCAGGATTGCATTTCTGAATATAACATGATGGGATTACAACAGGGATTTGAGTTTGTAAGAACTGAGGGTCGAGGGTTCAAAAACAATTATGTCAGGATTGTCAAATACGAAGAGTACAAAAAAGTTGATGTCTCCCCGGGAAAGTAACCTTCTCTTGCTTCATGTCAATTACTTTCACATCAGGATTTTCCTTAGTTACTGCCGACTGCCAACTGCCAACTGCAGACTTCTTTTTTACCTCATGTCAATAACTTCCACATCAGGGTAGTCTCCTGCATTAAACACAAATTTTTTGTCATCGATAACCATGTTTGGGATAAACTCATTTACTTTATATGTAAAAAGGTTACCGTTTTTATCATAAATAATAAAGCTGTCAAAATGCAACGTTTCTTTTATTAGCAAAAGTTGTATTTTGGAATACGATTTCCCCTCCAACGGTGTTAAATCAATAACCTGGATCGTTCTGCCATTTTCTTCATACTCCTTATTAAATTTTGATTTGTAATTATCATAATAAGAAGTAAATAAGTTATTAGGTGTTAAGGCTTCATCATCTTCTTCAATAGAGTTAATCTGAATTTCTTCAGCATCTTCGATGAATGTCCATGTCGATTCACCATTACAGATTACTTCCTGGCCGGCAATATTAAGACGGTATTTATTCCCTTTCAATAATAATTCGCCATCGAAGCTCTCATGAATATCTTCATTTTCGTTATCAAGTGAATAGGTGAAAATCATTTTAATCGTTTTGTACGATTGGGTTTTCTCTTTCAAATTATCCAGAATAACACTGGCTTTTTTATCCTGAGCTTCCGCGGCAATAATAAAAAATGAAAGGGCAACTAGTAGAAAAACTAAACGGTTTTTTTTCGTTGTCATAAGAAATCTTTTTTCTGTTCAATATCTTTCAAAAATTGTACCAAAGCCATTTCTGTTTTTATTTTTACTTCCCGGGCTTTACTACCTTCAAAGTGTCCAACAATGCCGACTGCTTCTAACTGGTCGATGATCCTTCCTGCCCGGTTATAACCTAGTTTTAATTTTCGTTGCAAAAGGGATGTGGAACCATGCTGATGTTGGACAACAAGGCGAGCGGCATCTTTAAATAATTCATCTCGTTCGGAAGAATCAAATTCTTTATTTGTTTCATCTTCCTCGTCGAGATACTCCGGTAAATGAAATGCATCAGGATATCCACGTTGAGAGCCAATGTATTCAGTAAGCCTGTCTAATTCTGGGGTGTCAACAAAAGCACACTGCAATCTTACAAGGTCACTTCCTGTACTAAGAAGCATGTCGCCCCTTCCTATAAGTTGTTCTGCCCCACTGGAATCGAGAATTGTGCGGGAATCGATTTTAGAGATGACCCTGAAGGCAATCCGGGCTGGAAAATTTGCTTTAATTGTGCCTGTAATGATGTTTACAGATGGCCGTTGAGTAGCAATAATAAGGTGAATACCAACAGCTCTTGCCAATTGGGCGAGGCGGGTAAGTGGTGATTCAATTTCTTTTCCTGCTGTCATGATCAGGTCGGCAAATTCATCAACTACAACAATGATATAAGGAAGAAACCTGTGCCCATCATTAGGGTTCAGCTTTCGGGCGAGAAATTTTATATTATATTCTTTAATATTCCTAACAACAGCGTTTTTAAGCAGGTTGTAACGGCTATCCATCTCAATGTTCAAGGAATTAAGTGTACGGACTACTTTTCTGGTATCGGTAATTATTGCTTCTTCAGAATCAGGAAGTTTAGCCAAAAAATGTCGTTCTATTTTGGAAAACAGTGTTAGCTCGACTTTTTTAGGATCAATAAGAACAAACTTCACTTGCGACGGGTGCTTCTTATATAATAAAGAAGCAATGATTGCATTTAATCCAACAGATTTCCCCTGGCCGGTAGCACCTGCCATTAATATGTGAGGCATTTTGGTCAGATCTGCAATGTATGTTTCATTAGTAATGGTTTTCCCCAGGCCAAATGGAAGTGCAGAATTGCTGTTTTGAAACCGCTGAGATCCCAGGATTGATTTGATAGAAACCGTTTCTGGGTTTTGATTGGGCACTTCTATGCCTATGGTACCTTTTCCCGGAATAGGAGCAATGATCCGTATACCAAGAGCCGCCAGACTTAAGGCAATATCATCCTCAAGGTTTTTTATTTTGGAAATTCTCACGCCGGGTGATGGAATGATCTCATATAAAGTAACCGCAGGGCCTATGGTGGCTTTTATTTTATCAATGCTGATAGCATAATTATTGAGCGTTCTAACAATCCTGTTTTTATTATCTTCCAGTTCGTCTTTATTTACGTTCGCTGAGCCACTGCCATAATCTTCGAGCAGACTAAGTGGTGGAAATTTATAATGTGGAAGGTCTAAGGTCGGATCATAAGCAGTTTCTAAGGAGCCTTGACGGGCTCCCTCCTTGTTGATTTCATTATTGGTAGAATTATCTTTGCCTTCCTCAATTTCAAAATCGACATCTTCTCCGTCGTAATCGGTTTTTGTATCAGGGGGTAAAGGATCTGGTTCAGGCTTAAGTTCAGTACTTCTCTCAACTTCAGTTTCAGATTCAGTTGCAGGAGTGTTTTGAGACTCCTGTGGCGAATCGGCAGTTTCCCATATTACATTTTTATTCTCCTCCGGATCAACTGGATCCGGTTTCTTTTCACCCTTTTTAAACCGGATTTTATTGAATTTAAAGCTAAAAGCAAAATCTAAAATATACCGGAATTAATCCTGGCAGTA
>CBDUSM010000049.1:0-7703 GCA_965369825.1 uncultured Bacteroidales bacterium | reverse complement strand
CAAATCCCATGTAATATCCTGAATAAATTTTACATAGTTTATTAATTTTTCAGGTTGATCCAATAAAACAATAAAGCTCATTGATTTCTTTCTTTTCTTTATCTTATAGACCTTCTGCACTGACTTAGCGCTTGTTGCATCACAACCAATACCCCACAACGTATCAGTTGGGTACAATATCACCCCACCTGATTCAAGAACCTTTGCTGCCTTAATTATCTCTTCTCTCATCTGCTAACCTATCTAATAATTGCTCTTTCGTAATGGTAACTGCACATTTAAAATGTTTTTTCGGACAACTTCTCAACCCATGAAAACCGCAAGGGCGACAATCCAACTGTTCATGCGTTTCGATTACCTTTTCATTCTCTGACAATGGCCCAAAACCAAAAGCAGGTATAGTTGAACAAAAAATTGTTGTCACAGGTGCATTCACCGATGAAGCAAGATGCTGTGGAGCTGAATCATTTACATAATTCATATCAGCACCTTTCAACAGCGAAGCAGTTTGTAACAAAGTCAAATTACCAGCCAGGTTGATCACCTTTGAATTATCTGATTCGGCAATAATCCGATCACATAATTCCCTGTCGCTACTTGAGCCTATCAAAAAAATAGAAAGTTTTTCAGGTACAGCATTTGCAAATTCAACCCATTTCTCAACAGGAAACTGCTTGGTAAACCACAATGAAGCCGGAGCTATGCAAATGTACGGATTCGTTTTATATTTCTTGATGCCAGAATAATCATTTTCTGACGGGTACAACCTGGGGCTTCTAAAGGGCTTGATTTTTAGGGAATGAAGCAATTCCAGGTTTCTGTCAACCTCATGAAGATCCTCTCCTTCAGCTAAAATTACATGCTTCACCTTTGTACAATAGAAAAAAGAAAACGGATTCTTATCAAAGCCGATGGTCTGTTTTGACCCGGCTAACACCGTTAACAATCCTGTTGAGCTGAATCGTTGTACATTAATAATCAAATCATATGACTTCTTTCTTAATTTAAAAAGGATTTTATAATAATTTTTGTATTTTCTATTGGTTTTATCCCATATTATTATCTCGTTTAAAAAAGGATGATTTTCAAAAAGATGCTCATTGCCTTTTTTCAACAAAAAATCAATTTTCGCATCAGGTAAAGCAAGGTGAAGACTTTCAACCAATGGTGTAGCCAGAATCACATCGCCAATAGAGGCTGTTTGTATTACAAGAATTCGTTTCATACTTGCAAATTATACTCCCGTAAAGCATCATTTAATGATACCTTCATGTTTGTTGATTCCTTACGTTTCCCAATGATTAAAGCACAAGCCACCTGGTACTCTCCTGCTTCAAATTTTTTAGAATAGGTCCCCGGTATAACAACCGACCTTGCGGGAACATATCCTTTGATCACTCTCGGTTCAGAATCTGTTACATCAATTATTTTTGTTGATTTAGTAATAACCACATTTGCTCCCAAAACAGCTTCGTTTTCAATTCGCACACCTTCAACAACAATGCACCTTGATCCGATGAAACAGTTATCTTCAATGATGACAGGAGAGGCCTGAACAGGCTCCAGGACTCCACCAACACCCACACCTCCACTTAAGTGAACATTTTTGCCTATTTGAGCACACGACCCAACCGTAGCCCAGGTATCAACCATTGTGCCGCTATCAACATAGGCACCAATATTTATGTAGGACGGCATCATGATCACTCCCGAAGCTATATACGAACCATAACGGGCAATAGCATGTGGTACTACCCTAACACCCAAATCTTTATAATTTTTCTTCAGTGCTATCTTATCGTAAAATTCAAAAGGCCCAACCGTTGTTGTTTCCATCTCCTGTAAAGGAAAATATAGAATTACTGCTTTTTTGATCCATTCGTTGACTCTCCAACCATCATTTGCTTCATGCTCATCAGGAGGGTCAGCTACGCGGATTTTGCCTTTGTCAAGCATTTCAATTACCTCTCGAATAGCATCTTGAGTTACAGGCTTATTAATAAGGTCTCTTTTCCTCCAGGATGCTTCAATGATCTCTTTTAATTCTTCCAGCATACAGTATGTTTTGAATTTATTACGTGTTACGTGTTACAAAATTAGTCAAAAAAGCATTGGCCGATCGTGTATCATCTAATTTTTAGCTAAATTTGCATCCTTGAAAAATGTTATAGGTAATGGGCAGAATAATAAGTATTGATTATGGGCAGAAACGGGTAGGTATTGCAGTTACGGATGAAAACCAAATGATTGCCAACGCATTGACCACTGTACATGCAAAAGATATCATCGAATTTCTTAAAAATTACATAGGGAGTGAAAACGTTGAAGGTTTTGTAGTTGGGGAGCCCAGGCAAATGAACTATCAACCTTCTGAATCAGCTAAATACATCGATGCCTTTATTCGAAAGCTGAAAAAAGAATTTCCGGAACTACCTATTGACCGGATGGATGAAAGGTTTACCTCAAAAATTGCTCAACAAACCATGATTGTAGCTGGATTAAAGAAAAAAAAGAGGCAAAATAAAGCTTTAGTTGACAGTATCAGCGCCACATTAATATTGCAGTCTTATTTAGAAACCAAATCGGAAAAATAATGATTACCCCGGCTAAAAAGTTGCCGGATCCAAACGAAATAAAATGATATTACCAGTAGTTGCCTACGGGCACCCAATGCTTAGAAAAATTGCCCAAACCATCGAAAAGGATCATCCGGGGTTGAATGAATTGATCGATAATATGTTCGAAACAATGTACTCTTCAAATGGAGTTGGATTGGCAGCCCCTCAGGTTAACCGGTCAATAAGATTATTTCTGGTTGACACAACTCCTTATGCCGAAGAATTTACTGAAGCAGTGAATTTTAAAAAAGTAATTATTAATCCACAAATTATTAAAGAGACAGGGGAAGAGTGGTCTTTTAATGAAGGATGCCTGAGTATTCCTGATATTCGTGAAGATGTTATCAGAAAACCTGAAATTCATATTCAATATTATGATACTGACTTTAAATTCCATGACGAAACATATGATGGCGTGATAGCCCGGATCATTCAACACGAATATGATCATCTGGAAGGTATCTTATTTGTTGACAAGATCAGCTCGCTCAGAAAAACATTATTAAAAAAAAAATTAACGAATATTACGAATGGCAAAATAAAAATTAATTACAAAATGATTTTTCCTGCCAAAAAAAACCGAAATAAATCCAGATAAAAAAATTAAATACGTTAACCATGAAAATCATTAATCGAATTGTCGTGACTGTTATCACATTAGCTTTTATTTCTTGTTCTTCGTCAAAGAGCAAACTGGAAACCAACATCCTGGATCTCGAGGATAATCTTTTTTCAAATACCACCTCCATGATCGACAAAAACATCACCAAAGAACTTGTTGACTCGTATATTTCCTTTGCTGATCAATATCCTGACGACATAAATGCAGCGGGATATTTGTTTAAAGCAGCCGATATATCGATGAACCTCTTAGACCCTCGATTGGCTATTCAATTGTTTGACCGTATCATGGTTGAATATTCCGATTTTGAAAAAATCCCTCAGTGTTTGTTCTTAAAAGGATATGTATTTGAAAATGAATTGAGGCAATTGGAGAAAGCCCAGGTTATTTACTTAGAGTTTCTCGAAAAATATCCGGATAATGAATTTGCTGATGACGTCCAGATCTCGTTAGACAACCTTGGAAAAAGCCCTGAAGAGTTAATACGACAGTTCCAGGAACAAGCTGCCGCTGATAGTGTTCAGTAGGCGGTAGGCGGTAGGCGGTAGGCGGTAGCCGGTAGGCGGTAGCCAGTAGGCGGTAGCCGGTAGGCGGTAGCCGGTAGCCAGTAGGCAGTAGGCGGTTAGTCAATATACTACTTGTAAGGTTAGGGTTTATCCTGGAATTTTTTGGGGTTTTTGATCATTTGATAGAGCATCCTACCAATACTTTCAGAAGTTTTGATATGTCTTTCATGAATTTCTGTTGAAATATATTTACACGATAATGCAAAATCAAGCCAGATTTGGGTTTCTGTATTTTCCATGTCTGCATCTGACATTTTACTTGCAAAATGAGTCGGGTATTGTCTTTTGCGATATCCTTCCCCAATATTTGAACAAACAGACCGGGAAGATCTCCTAATCTGATCGATTAATGAATATTTTTCAATACCTGGGAAAGTCTTTGTCATCTCAAAAACAGACATAGCCATTCTGTAAGCCATCTGATAGACATTTAGTTCCCTAAATCCAACTTTCATTAGGTGCATATTAATTTATATATACCCTAAATCCAGAATTTAATATTTTGTGACCCAGATTTTAAAATAATTTATTAACAACTTTTATAATCTAACCCAAAAATCACCACTTTCGTCAGCTACTGCTGACTGCCTACCGGCTACTGCCTACCGGCTACTTCTAATTAAATTCTTCCTCCAGAAAATCCTTCAGCTGACTTGCAGTGATGTCGGTAGTCAGATGTCCTGAACTGCTGTAAGCAATTTTCCCGGTCTGCTCAGAAACAATAACAGAAACAGCATCTGATGCTTCGGTGACACCTACGCCGGCCCTGTGTCTCAAGCCATAATCGGATGGGAAGTCAGTATCTTTGGTAATGGGTAATACACAGCGAGCTGCTTTTATTCTATTCCTCAAAATAATGACAGCACCATCGTGTAAAGGATTGTTTTTATAAAAAATATTTTCCAATAACTCTTTCGACATCGCTGCTTCAAGCAGTATCCCTGTTTCAACATATTGCTGAAGTTCATTTACTTTGGCAAGTACGATAAGTGCCCCGCAACGGGTTTGGCTCATCTCCCGACAAGCATTTACGATCTTGTCAACATCCAAATTATCAACCTCATTAAAACTTAACCGCCAAAAAAGAAACTTTCCTTTACTCTTCCTGATAAAATTCGGTGTGCCCAATAACAACAAAAACCGTCTGATTTCCGGCTGAAAAACTACAATAAGGGCAATAAAACCTACACTGATAAACGCGCCTAGAATATCACTCAGCAATTCCATCTCCAGTGCATTCACTAGTTTCCATATTAAAAAAATGGCAAGAAGCCCAATAAAAATATTGATGGCTGCTGTCCCTTTTAAAAAATTATATAACTCGAAAAGTAATAGGGCAACCAATAAAATATCAAGAATATCCAACAATCGAATATCAATAAAGCCGAAAATAAATAATGGAGCCATTCAAAAAAAAATTATTTTAATAATTAACTAGTTAATTTATAAACTTAATGTAAAGAGCTATCAATAGCCCCGCCTTTCAAGGCGGGGATTAAAAAATAAATAACGCACCCCTCTTCGAAATTCTATTAATTAACAGATAGTGCATAATTCACCTCGTAAAATTAGCACAAAGTTCTATAGCTTCAACAGCTTCTTTCACATCATGAACGCGTAAAATATGTGCTCCCATCAAAATGGCGATCGTATTCACCACTGTTGTTCCGTTAAGCGCCTCCGAAGGTATAGTTCCCAATACCTTATTGATCATTGATTTTCTTGAAACACCAACAGCTACAGGGAGTCCCAATGCAAAAAAACTATCAAGTTTTTGCAAAATCTCATAATTATGACCAACACTCTTTCCAAACCCAAAGCCAGGATCAAGGATAATATTTTCAACTCCCATTTTACGTAAAAGTTTCACCTGGCTGACAAAAAACAATAAAATTTCCTTTACCACGTCTTCATAGGAGGGGTTATGTTGCATATTTCCCGGTGTTCCTTTAATATGCATCAGGATATAAGCTGCGCCAGTTTGGGATAGGACACCGAACATCTTATCATCAAATAATCCACCGGAAATATCATTAATCATATCTACACCTTCATCAATAACCTTGCTGGCTACTTTCGACCGGTAAGTATCAACAGAAATAATGATACCCGGAAATTCTTTTCTTATTGCTTTTACAAATGGCAAAAGCCTGTCTAATTCAACCTCTTCAGGAACCAAAGCAGCTCCTGGCCTGGTAGAAGCAGCACCAACATCAATTATGGCAGCTCCTTCAGCAATCATCTTTTCTACATGCTTTAGTCCCTCCGGAATATTTGTGAATCTACCGCCATCATAAAAAGAGTCAGGAGTTATATTCAAGATGCCAATAACCCTGGGCATAGAAAGGTCCAAAAGTTTGTCACCGCATTTTAACTTTTGATTTTTTGAAAATAATGTACCTTTACGGCTCCATTTATTTGCTGTCATTTTGTCTATCTTAAAACTTTGCTAATATACAACAATGAATAATAACACTTCTCAACAATTTGATACCGTTGTAGGCTTCTGCAGGGATATTTTCGTTAAAAAAATGAAAGACTATGGTAGTGCGTGGCGTATTTTACGAACACCTTCATTAACCGATCAAATATATATCAAAGCCAATCGTATCCGTAGTATTGATGACAAAGGCATCCAAAAAGTCAAGGAAGGAATTAAACCTGAATTCATCGGTATCATTAACTACTCTATTATGGCTTTGATACAACTTGAGCTTAGTGACAAAAACAACCTTGAACTGGATCCCGATGATGCTATTAAGCTATATAACAGCTATATTCAAAAGTCAAAAAAGTTAATGCTTGATAAAAATCATGATTATGGCGAAGCCTGGCGTAATATGAGGGTCAGCTCCCTGACCGATATTATCCTCATGAAACTTATGCGGATTAAGCAAATAGAAGATAATGAAGGAAAAACATTTATTTCTGAAGGCGTTGATGCAAATTATTTTGACATAATCAATTATGCAATTTTTGCCCTTATCAGAATAATGGAAGCACCAGCGTGATGATACTGATATAACACATTAAACAGATGAAACTACGATAAACCGGCGGGTTAACCCGCCGGTTTACATTGTGAAATGATTATTTTTATTACAAATATATATACATGAAAATGTTCAGGCTTTTTAGCAGGATTTTGGTGGGAATGGTTTTCCTTTTTAGTGGCTTTGTTAAGGGTATTGACCCATTGGGAACTATGTTTAAAATTGAAGATTACTTCATTGCTTATGGAACAGAATGGGCCATACCATTAACTTTATCACTTTCAATCATATTATGTATTGTTGAATTTACTATTGGCGTCTTTTTGATTCTTAATATTAAACCAAAATTAACTTCCTGGTTGCTTTTTATGATCATGAGCACCTTTTTAATCATCACACTGTTTGATGCATTATATAATCCTGTACCTGATTGTGGATGCTTTGGGGATGCCATTGTATTGTCAAACTGGCAAACATTCAATAAAAATCTTGTATTGATGGTTTTTGTATTAATCATTTTGGTCACCCAACAAAATTCCAGTCCATTTCTTTCTATCAAAAAACAGAACATCACTGCCATTATTTTACTATTTCTCTTTTCAAGCTTCACAATCTACGCAAGCAAAAACTTGCCAATAATTGATTTCCGCGAATGGAAGGTTGGTCAGGATTTGACCCCCAATGCCACTGTCAACCCAAAAACATACCTGATTTATAAAAACCGGCAAACAGGCGAAGAAAAAGAGATATTATCACATGAATTACCCTGGAATAATAGTGCCTGGATGTCTCAATGGGAATTCGTTGATCAGCGTATTGATCATTCTTTGGTTACCAGAAGTCATGAACTACAAATCATTGATAATGATGAAAATGACATTACTGATTTTTTTATTGGCAATCC
>CBDUSM010000048.1:0-7814 GCA_965369825.1 uncultured Bacteroidales bacterium | reverse complement strand
CTGGAGTATGAGCTGGTAACGTTACCCTTTACAGATTACAGGTTGATAATAGCCGATACCAATAAAAAAAGAAAATTATCAGATTCAAAATATAACGAACGTGTGGCTGAGTGTAATGAAGCATTAAGTATTTTAAAGAAATATGTAGATATTCAGGCGCTTGGCGACCTTTCTGTTGATGATTTTGAACTATACAAAACCAAAATTGAGAATGACATCCTTAGAAAAAGGGCGACGCACGTTGTTTATGAGAATGAAAGAGTTAGACAGGCTGCCGAAGCGTTAAAAAGTAGTGATTTGTCTTCTTTTGGTCTATTAATGTATGATTCTCATTCCTCGTTACGGGAAAACTATGAAGTAACCGGATATGAACTTGATTCGCTGGTTGAGGCAGCGTTAGCGCAAAAAGGTGTTATGGGGAGCCGCATGACAGGTGCCGGATTTGGTGGCTGTACTGTTAACCTGGTTCATCAAAGTCATGTTAAGGAATTTATGTTAAATGTTGAGCAAGTTTATCACCGAAAAACAGGCTTAATGCCTGACTTTTATCAAATTGAGATTTCCGGTGGCGTTAGAAGATATTCATAATATTATAGCATCTCAAGAATTTTTAACTCAATAACTAATTGTGATAATATTTCCTTGAAACTAACGTTTTTATAATTCATTCATTTATTGTACTTTTGCGCCATGTTAAAAAAGCCGGTTCTTGTTTGGTTTATACTGATTGCGATTCTTGTAGTTAGCTCCTGTAGCAACTACCAGAAGCTTTATAAAAGCGACGATGTAGATGCTAAGTATGAAATGGCTCTCAAGTATTATAACCAGGAAAACTATTACAGGGCACTTGAGTTACTTGAAGCGGTAATTCCTTTTTACCGGGGAACAGAAAAGGCAGAAGATCTTTATTATTATTATGCTTATAGCCACTATCACCAGGGAGATAATATTCTGGCTAGCTATTACTTCAAACGATTTACAAAAACTTTCCCGAAAAGTAAGTATACTGATGAATGCTTGTATATGGCAGCCTATTGTAAGTTCCTTGATTCTCCTATTTACAGCCTCGATCAAACCAATACGGTTGAGGCATTAGTTGAGCTTCAACTATATATGGATGTATTTCCTGATAGCGAAAGGATTGAAGAAGCAAATGAACTGATGGAAAGCCTTAGTAATAAGCTTGAGAAAAAAGCATTTGAGATTGCTAAGCTGTATATAAAGATGGAAGACTATAAAGCAGCTATCACTTCTTTTAAGAATTTGCTTGAAAGTTTTCCTGATTCCCGGTATCAAGAACCTGTTTTGTTTAATATTGCTAAAGCCCAGTATTTTTATGCATTGCATAGCATCGAGTCGAAGAAAAAAGAACGATTCATTGAAATGGTTGAAGTTTACGATGCATACATTTCCTTATACCCTGATAGTGAGCATGCTAAGCAGGTTACTACGTATTATAATAACTCAAAAGAGTATTTGTTATCAAATTAGAAAATAATTAATTGTTATTCATATGGACTATAAAAAAGTAAAATCTGATAGATCAGCAGTTACAAGAACAGTTCGTGATTTTGATCAGGAAACTGGCAATATCTACGAATCAGTGGTTATTATGTCGAAAAGGGCAAACCAAATTTCTTTGGAGATGAAAGAAGAACTTGATAGAAAAATTGCTGAATTTGCTTCCCCAACAGATAACCTGGAAGAAGTTTTTGAAAACAGGGAACAAATTGAGATTGCAAGGTTTTATGAACAGGTTCCAAAACCTACGTTGATTGCTGTTCAGGAATTTCTTGATGATAAGATTTATTATAGAAACCCTCTAAAAGAGAGCAAAGCGAAGATTTAATAATAGATTTTAATTCCTTCTTTTGAATGTTTTCAGGAAAAAAAATTCTTATTGCAGTAACAGGTAGCATTGCTGCCTATAAGATAGCTTATCTTGTAAGGTTACTTGTAACGAGGAAAGCAGAAGTGCGGGTTGTAATGACAGCTGCTGCAAAGGATTTTATCACTCCATTAACGCTTGCTACATTATCCGGTAATCCGGTTCTTTCCAAACCATTCAACCAGGACGATGGTACTTGGAATTGTCATGTGGAGTTAGGAAATTGGCCTGATGTTATGCTGGTTGCCCCGTTAACCGCTAATACACTGGCTAAGATGGCTCATGGAATTACTGATAATTTTTTTCTATCAGTGTACCTTTCTGCAAAATGTCCGGTATTCTTTGCTCCAGCAATGGATATTGATATGTACAACCACCCGGCTACATCTGAAAATATTCAAAGATTAAAATCATTTGGACATTACTTGATCGAACCGCAAGTTGGCGAGCTGGCCAGTGGTTTAAGTGGCCCTGGCAGAATGGAAGAGCCTGAAAAGATTGTTCATCTTCTTAACGATTTTTTCCAAAAAAAAAGGGAACTCACCGGTAAAACCGTATTAATCTCAGCAGGGCCTACTTTTGAAGCTATTGACCCTGTTCGGTTTATTGGGAATTATTCTTCTGGACTTATGGGATATTCGTTAGCCGAAGAAGCTTTACAAAGAGGGGCAGAGGTTATTTTAGTCAGTGGACCAACTCATCTTGAACTTTCAAGTAGTGAATTGAAACTGGTTAATGTTGTTTCAGCTGAAGATATGTTTGTTGAATGTGATAAATACTTTCAAAAAGCTGATATTACTATAATGACAGCAGCTGTTGCTGATTATACACCTTCAAAACCTTCCGGAAAGAAAATAAAAAAAGAAGAAAAAATCAAATCCATTACAGTGAACCCAACTAAAGATATCCTTTCATATTTGGGACAAAAGAAAAGGAAAGATCAGCTCCTTGTTGGATTTGCGTTGGAGACTGATGATGAGGTTGATAATGCTGTAAAAAAATTACATAATAAAAAACTAGACCTGATCGTTTTAAATTCATTGAGAGATAAAGGGGCCGGATTTGGAAAACAAACGAACAAAGTCACTATTATTGATAAAAATGAGAATCTGACTCATTATCCTTTGAAAGAAAAAACGGAAGTCGCAAAGGATGTTATTGATAAAATACTGAAGATTGCGAAAAGTAATGCCTTGTCAGATTTTATGGAAATACATTAACCAATGATTAAAAAAGTCCTATTTGTTTTTCTTTTGATTATTATTGCCTTTCAAGGTCAAACACAGGAATTTAAGGCTACGGTTAGTGTCTCTTCTGCCCAGTTGGAAGGAACCGATAAACGTGTATTTCAGGAATTGCAGAAGTCCCTTTATGAATTTATAAACGATAGGATTTGGACCAATTATTCGTTTGGGGTTGAAGAGCGCATCGAAGTTACTTTTATGCTCACCTTGCAAGAGCGTATTTCCAGTGATGAATATCGTGCTCGGCTTAATGTTATTTATAAAAGACCTGTATTTAAAACATCATATGAAACGCCGATGTTTAATTATATAGATAAAGATATTCGATTCAGATATAATGAAGGGAAACCCCTGAATTATTCTGATAATATGTTTACTTCCAACTTAACTTCCATTTTTGCTTATTATCTTAATATTATTTTGGGGATGGACTTTGACTCCTATATGCTTTTTGGGGGAACATTTTTTTTTCAAAAAGCCCAATCTATAGTGAATTTAGCTCAAAGTACGCCTGAGCCAGGTTGGAAAGCTTTTGAGAGTATGAAAAACAGGTACTGGCTTGTTGAGAATCTGTTAAATTCCTCCTATTCCCCTATACGTCAATTTTATTATAAATACCACCGTCGAGGCCTTGATGTTATGGCAGAAAATATTGAGATGGGACGGGGATCCATTTCCAACTCTCTTGAAGACCTGAGAAAAGCAAACAGATCGAAACCTGGATTATTCCTGATGCAACTTGTTCTTGATGCCAAAAGAGATGAATTAAGGAATATTTATATGGAAGCTTCCCCCATGGATAAGACTAAAGCTGTTAATATTCTGGTTGAGATCGATCCTGCAAATGCATCTTCTTATCAGAAAATTTTAGCTGATAGAAATTAATAAATATTGTAGGCCATGCTTGTTCACCTTTCCGTTGAAAATTATGCCTTAATTGAACAACTGGAGATTAGTTTTGACAGTGATTTTTCAGTTATTACCGGTGAAACAGGGGCTGGAAAATCGATATTGCTTGGTGCCTTATCATTGATACTTGGGCAAAGAACCGATACGAGTGTTTTAAAAGGAAAAACGAAAAAGTGTATCATTGAGGGCACTTTTCGTATTAATAACTATGGACTGGAGCCATTTTTTGAGAATAATGATCTTGATTATGACAAGGAGACTATTTTAAGAAGAGAAATTAACCCGAATGGGAAATCAAGGGCATTTGTTAATGATACCCCGGTTACCCTCAATGTATTAAAAAGTCTGACCGAAAGACTTATTAATGTTCATTCACAATATGAAACCCTAACCCTTAATGATGCCGACTTTCAACTTTCTGTTATTGATGTATATGCCGGCTTAACAGAAGAAACCAGTGATTATGCTGAAGCTTACAGGTGTTTTGTCAGATCTAAAAAGGAACTTGATGATCTCCTTGAAAAGGAAAAGCAACTAAGGGCCGACAAAGATTACTATCAGTTTTTATATGATGAACTCATTGCCTTGAATTTGTCGACGGGAGAACAGGTCGAATTGGAAAAGGAATTGGATATACTGAACCATGCTGAAGAGATTAAATCAAATCTTTACAAGGTATCAAATCTTTTGCAGTATGCTGATGATAACCTCCTTGATAAGATGGCTGAAGTCAGGAGTATACTGGATAATCTTATCGGGTATTATCAGGAAATGAAAAATATATATGACAGAATTGATTCGAGTCTGATAGAATTAAAAGATACAACTTATGAGATTGAGAAAATCGAGCAAGGTGTAAGTTACGATCCTGCCAGGATTGAAGTCATTGAAGAACGCCTGAACCAAATTTATAAGTTGGAACAAAAACATCAGGTGAAATCCGATAAGGACCTTGTTGAAGTTTTGCAAAAAATCGAACAAAAATTATTGGAGATAACTTCTTTTGATGATGAAATATTATCACTACGCAACAACATCCACCAAAGAGAGAGTGAATTAAGAGATTTTGCATTTAAAATTTCCGCAGCTAGAAAAAAAGTGTTTTCAAAAATTGAAAAGGAACTGACTATCAGGATTATAGAGCTTGGTATGCCGGAGGCAACATTCAAAATTGATCACATAATTGAGGCAATATTAACTAATGATGGTTTTGATAAGGTAAGGTTTTTATTTAATGCAAACAGGGGAGGGGCGTTGAAGGAAATTTCAAGTGTTGCCTCTGGAGGAGAACGATCGCGGCTTATGCTTGGTATTAAGTCGATGATCACGAAAAACAACCTGCTTCCTACCATCATTTTTGATGAAATTGATTTGGGTGTGTCAGGAGAAATTGCAGGAAAGATGGGCTCCATACTTCAGATGATGGGAAATGACATGCAGGTGATCGCACTAACCCATTTACCTCAAATTGCAGGCAAAGGAAAAAATCACTACCTGGTTTATAAAGAAACTGACTCTGATACAACAAGGTCTTTGATAAAAAAATTGAATAGACAGGAAAGAATCACTGAAATAGCAAAAATGCTCAGCGATGAAACTATAACTGATGCCGCAACCAAAACTGCAAAAGAATTATTGGATCGCTGACATTAAAAAAACGGGTAAATACATATGTTTCATTCCATAAAATGTTGCAGGTAGCGGAGTTAAAGGTGTGGAAGGCCTGATGGATTTTACAGGAAGAATGTCCCCTTTGGGTAATGCCACAGCAGAGGAATGTGCTAATTTTACAATTGCCATGTTTTCTGATCTAACCCGGAAAGTGACGATGCAGAATATTTACCATGACGGCGGATTCTCCAGTATGGGTATGAGCTTGCGGGCTATGAAAATGTATAACCGTAGCTTAGATTGTGATGACTGCCCCGATGTTGAGTGATGATTTGAAATTTATTTAATTTGAATCGTGTAATGGTATACGCCGGGTTTGGATGCTTTTTCTTTTGTCGTTTTTTCCTCTGATTGCTCTTTAGGAGTCGAATAAGTGATGTTGAAAGAAGGTTTCTTTTTTGGAAGCCGAAAATTAATCGTAGTCCGCATAGTTGCTGTTACTCTAATACCCCTGTTTTTTGCTTTTCCGTAAATAAGCATTTTCACAATTCTAAGAGCCTCTGCATCGCAGCCATATCCCAATCCTTTTCTAACTTCAGCATCAATTACTTTTCCCAGGTTGTTAACTTTAAACTTAACATAAACTTTTCCTTCAATCTGTTCCCTTAACGCCTCCTTAGGATAAGCGAGATTATTGCGAATAAACAGCTTAAAGGCAGCAGCTCCACCCGGATATCTGGGCAATTCAATGAATTTTTTTTCCTTTTGCTTTTTATGAGTTCTTTTTTGAGACATACTATAGCTTTAACAGTGTAAAGGTAATCAAAATAATATTAAATTTTTTTTTGAAAATAAAAAGATTTCTGTATTTTTGTTTAGTGAAAATAGTATTTTATTTTATATAATTACAAAGGAGGAAATTATGATGGATTTTTCTTTAACAAGTGAGCAACAAGCTATCGTGGAGAAATACCGCGATTTTGCTAAGAGATGGATTATCCCAAATCGATTAAAATATGACAAATCGGCAGAATTTCCCTGGGAAGTTGTTAAAGCTGCTTATGATGAAGGTATTATGAATGGCCCTATTCCGGTTAAATTTGGTGGAAACGGATATGACCTGATGGGTAGTGCGCTGCAATCAGAAGAATTAGGAGCAGGCTGTATCGGTATTGGAATTGGTATTGACGCGAATACGCTGGCTTTAACGCCTCTTTTGTTAGAAGGAACAGATGAACAACAGAAAAAGTTTTTTGGAAGGTTGATTGAAGAAAAAGGGGTGGCAGCCTATTGCTTAACTGAACCCAATGCTGGTTCAGATGTGCAAGGTATCAGCTCTACAGCAATTAGAAAAGGAGATAAATATATCTTAAATGGCCATAAACGATTTATCACGAACGGGGAGGTTGCCTCTTTCCATACAGTTTTTGCCCAAACGGATCCTGAAAAAGGATCCCGGAGCCTTACAGCACTTGTTGTTCCAACTGATCTCCCCGGGGTTGAGATTTTTCCCCGACTTGATAAAATGGGGCAAAAAGCATCTGTTCAGAATGAAATAAAATACCATGATGTAGAAGTTCCCGTTGAAAACAGATTAGGAGATGAGGGTAGGGGATTTCTGATTGCCATGAGGACATTCGACAGAACCAGGACTGGTGTTGCTGCATTAAGTGTTGGATGCGCGCGATCAGCCTTTGAAATAGCAAAAGACTGGTCAAAAAACCGCATTCAGTTTGGCAAACCAATCGCTGCCAATCAGGCTATTGGTTTTATGCTTGCCGATATGGCTACTGAAATTGAAGCTGCCAGGCTTATTACCTGGTATGCTGCATGGTCATATGATTCGGGCCAACGAACTGCCTCTAAGCTATCAGCAATGTCAAAATTGTATGCGTCTGATGTAGCGATGAGAGTGACAACAGATGCCGTTCAGATTATGGGTGGTGACGGGTATTCAACAGAGTTTCATGTTGAGAAAATGATGCGGGATGCCAAACTTTGCCAAATCTACGAAGGTACAAATCAGGTTCAGAGAATTGTCATTTCAAAAAATATCCTGAAAAGATAAGATTTAATGGTACTACCATGAATTTAGTGGAACATTGTCTCATTATAGCATTGTCTCATTATGGTGAGCAAATCATTTTCCCTTCTCAAAGTAG
>CBDUSM010000047.1:0-7827 GCA_965369825.1 uncultured Bacteroidales bacterium | reverse complement strand
GGATTTTCTCACCTAAACCTTCGTTCCGGTATATCAATCGGGATTATTGATGTTCCGGGGCACAAAAATTTGATTAAAACAATGGTTGCTGGGGCTTTTGGAATTGATTTTGTTCTCCTTGTTATTGCAGCTGATAGCGGGATCATGCCACAAACCATTGAGCATCTCAATATCATTGAAATGCTGGGAGTAAAAAAAGGCATTATTGCATTAACCAAAATTGATCTTGTTGATGAAGATACCCTGGAGCTGGCCAAACTTGAAATTATTGAATACCTGGAAGGTACTTCTCTGGAAAATGCTCCGATTGTTAGCGTCTCCCCTGTAACAGGTCAGGGGTTGGGCGAATTGATTGAACATATCACTGATATCATTCCTGAAATCCCTGAAAAAGAAAAAGGAGGTTTCTTCAGAATGTATATCGACAGAATCTTTAACATCACAGGGATTGGATATGTTGTTACCGGGTCAGTAATGAATGGCGAAGCAGAAACAGGGCAGGAGTTATTCCTGCTCCCGGGGGCCAGGAAAAAAACAAAAATAAAAAGTATTGAACGGCACGGAAAAAAGGTCAAAAAAATCTTTTGCGGTGACAGGGCTGCGATAAATTTATCAGGACTGAAATTTGATGATTTTAAACGAGGAATGGTCTTGTCTGACATATATATTAAAGAAACCCGGATTATAGATGATGTATTATCTTTATTCTATGATTCTGCTCAACTGGGGATGTGGTCAACTGTTATTTTTCACTCGGGAACCATTGAATGCATAGCCAAAATTCATCTTCTTGACAAAAAAGATTTAAAACCCAAAAATAAGGCTGTTGTACAAATACATCTTGATAAACCCGCTATTCTGCAAAAAAAAGATAAATTCATTATCAGAAATACGTCAAATGACCTGACCCTGGGGGGAGGGGTCATTTTTGATACTTCTCCACTTCATCATAAAAGAAGGACCCCAATACTTATTGAGAACCTGAATGAGGTTATCGCAGCAACATTATACAGCCTTTCTCTTTTTGAGATGGCAAAAAACGAACTGAAAAGAGAAATGAAACCGTTTTTGTCTGATGACCTGGCAAAAAAAATTAATGCTGATGAAAAAAAAATCATCAGTGAATTAAAAGAAAACAGAGATGCAGGTGTTCAACTATATCATGTTGACGGAAAGCATATTTTTATTTATGACCAAACTGACAAAGAAAATTATGATAAAATCATAGACTATTTAACAAAATGGCATCAACAAAACCCTTTGTTGGAAAAAGGGATAGGTGCTAAAGAATTTGCTGGAAAGATGGGGTATTCTTCCGATAACACAGGGAAAAGCTATTTAAAGGGGTTATTACAAAGAATGCATGAAGACAACATGATCGAGCGGATTGAAAACACCTGGAGGTTGGTGGGCCATTCAGTTAACCCCGACCCGAAAACCCTAAAACAACTGAGCTGGTTAGAAGAGGAATTAAAAAATTACCAAATGCAGAAACCCGTTATGGCTGAAATCGAATCATCGGCCCAATTAAACAAGATAACGAAAGACCGGCTAAAGATGTTATTAACCTTTCTGGCCGAAACCAACCGGGTATATTTTCATGATAATAACTATATTCATTCGTCAGTTGTTGATAAATGCAGAAAAACACTACTTCATGATTTAATAAATAAAGAAAGCGGTATTAACGAAAAAGAGTTCCGTTTGCTTATTAATGGAACTAAAAAGATGTGCCAGTTATTATTGGATATTTATGAAAAAGAAAATATAGTTACAAAGAAATCATTTTTTATTCACATAACTGAGAAAGGGAAAGACCTGCTATGAAAAAAGGAATTTTATTCGCAACAATTACACTTTTATTAACCTATGCCATTTACGCTCAAACCCCGTTAACCGAGGCGGTTGATTTTTCAAAACCTGATCTTAATGGAAACGTAATCCATCTTTTTGAAATTCTCGACAGCGGGCAATATGTTGTAATTGATTTCTTCTTTGTTGAATGCACACCCTGCCAGGCGGCTTCACCCTTAATAAACCAATCATACCGCGATTTTGGATGCAATGAGCATGATGTCTTTTATATGTCAGTTGATGATGGCGACAGCACTGAAGATTGCATCGAATATGACGAAACCTATGGTGTGGAGTTTCCAACCATTAGTGGTCTTCAGGGGGGTGGTACAAAAATTGCCCAAAATTATCAGATACAATCATATCCGACGGTTATTCTAATAGCACCAAATCGTGAAATCATTGAACAGCATATCCTGCCAATTGAAAGTGTTGAGGATATCAATGCTCCTGTTCTGGAGGCAGGGTGTAATTTTGCCGAATGTTCAAGCGGGATTGGGGGGAATGAATTGGCAACCATTAATATCTACCCGAACCCTTCAAACGGGCAGTTTCAGATTAAACTTGATCAGGTTGGAAATGTGAACGTCAGGGTTATTAATTTGCTGGGAAATGTACTGTTAGATGAAGAAATCACAGTTGACCAACAACCATTTATTTATGATTTAAACCTGATGCACCTGCCTGAAGGGATATACCTTGTTGCGATCAGGCATGATGATCAATATATCAGTAAACGGATTGCTATTGTTCGTTAATGCTAACAGCTGTGGGTTAAACAACTTTGAGGCTTGTAGCTTGTAGCTTAAAACAGTTTTTACTATTTTCGCAATCTTAATCTTCACAGAAAATCATTAATACATTTCACCATGTTGCGAACACATACATGCGGCGAGTTGAGGCTGATAAATAAAAACGAAAAAGTGACCCTCTCCGGATGGGTCAAACGGACAAGAGACCTGGGAGGAATGACCTTTATTGATCTGCGTGACAGGTATGGCATTACACAGCTTGTGTTTAATATGGAAACAAATCCACAATTATGCGAAGCAGCGAGAAAGCTGGGACGAGAATTTGTAATTAAGGTAACAGGCGAGGTAACTGAACGAAGTAATAAAAACCCGAAGCTCCCAACCGGAGAAATAGAGATCATTGTTAACGACCTGGAGGTACTCAACACCTCCAAGGTTCCGCCTTTTACAATCGAAGACAATACAGATGGTGGAGAAGAATTACGTATGCAATATCGTTACTTAGATCTCCGGCGAAATGTAAACAGGGATAACCTTAAACTTCGCCACCTGATGGCCATAGAGACCAGAAAATATATGAGCTCCCAGGATTTTATTGAGATTGAAACACCTTATCTGATCAAATCAACTCCTGAAGGTGCTCGTGATTTTATTGTCCCTTCGCGTATGAATGAAGGGCAATTTTATGCCCTTCCGCAATCACCTCAAACCTTTAAACAACTATTAATGGTAGCAGGGTACGATAAGTACTTCCAGATAGTTAAATGCTTTAGAGATGAAGACCTTCGTGCCGACCGCCAACCGGAATTTACGCAAATTGACTGTGAAATGGCCTTTGTTGAACAGGATGATGTGCTTAATGCCTTTGAGGGGTTGGCAAAACATCTTTTTAAAACCATTAAAGGGCTTGAAGTAGATGACTTCCCGCGAATGCTGTATAATGAGGCTATGAGGTATTACGGAAGCGATAAACCCGATCTGCGTTTTGACATGAAATTTGTTGAACTAAATGATCTGGCAAAAGGCAAAGGCTTTCAGGTTTTTGACAGTGCTGAGCTCGTTGTTGGCATCAATGCTGAAGGATGTGGCGGCTATTCCAGAAAACAGCTCGACCAGTTAACTGATTTTGTCCGAAAACCGCAAATCGGAGCAAAAGGGCTTGTGTATGTTAAATACAACAATGACGGTACTTTTAAATCATCGGTTGATAAATTTTTCGACCAGGATGAGCTAAATACCTGGGCAAAACAACTTAATGCCCAACCTAATGACCTGATCTTGATTCTGGCAGGAGAGAAAAACAAAACCCGTAAGGCGCTTAGTGAATTACGCCTGGAAATGGGTTCACGGCTTGGAATAAGAGACCCCAATGTGTTCAAACCTTTATGGGTTGTGAATTTCCCTTTACTGGAATGGAACGAGGAGACACAACGTTATCATGCCATGCATCATCCCTTCACATCTCCTAAAAAGGAAGATCTTTCTATGCTCGAAAACAGACCGGGCGAAGTAAGGGCTAATGCCTACGATTTGGTAATCAATGGCGTTGAAATAGGTGGTGGTTCAATAAGGATCCACAACAAACAATTACAACAACGTATGTTTAAGTTGCTTGGGTTTACTGAAGAAGAGGCTCAATCGCAGTTTGGCTTTTTGATGAATGCTTTTGAATACGGTGCGCCACCCCATGGTGGTGTTGCCTTTGGTTTCGACAGATGGGTGGCTCTGTTTGCCGGAACAGACTCAATCAGGGATGTGATAGCATTTCCAAAAAATAATGCCGGAAGAGACATTATGATCGATTCACCATCGGCGGTTAGCGATGATCAATTAAAGGAGATACATATGAGGCTGGATTTCAATGAATAATGATTATTCTTCGTCCAATTCTTCCAGCAATACCTCCACTGCTTTTTCCAGTTGCTGGTCTCGGCCCTGAATAACTATTTCATAATCATTTCGAACCTGAAAGTCAGGGAATAATTCCTGATTTTCCAGGTAATTTCCTTCCAGGTCTTGTACCCCCATTAGCGGAATGCCAAAAACCACGCTTCTATCCTGTAACGGTTCCCACCAAACAGCCGTCATAGTTCCTGGTACCGGCATTCCTACCAGTTTGCCAATTTCAAGCGATTTATAGGCAAAGGGAAATCCATGTGCGTCTGAATAGTTACTCTCACTGATAAGAACAATAGAGGGCTTAAACCATTTATTAATTGGTTCTGACCCAACATGCTTGCCCCTTGGAACAAAATCGGCATATCGTTTTCCATTCAGGAGGGTGGCCAGGTCATCATGGAGCCAACCCCCACCATTGAAACGGGTATCAACTATCATGGCTTCTTTATGGTAATTTCTTCCAAAAATATCGGAATATGCCTCTCTGAAGCTGGAACTGCTCATGCTCCTTACATGTATATAACCAATACGACCGCCTGATAAGCGTTCGGTTTCTTCACGCCTTTTCTTCACCCATCTTTTATACAATAACTCTCTTTCTTTCCCAGTACTAATAGGCTTTATTGTTTCCTCCCAATGTTCATTAGTTTCCGGGTCATATAATGACAAAAGGGTGAATTTTCCTGTTTTATGATTTAATAAGGAGTAATAATTTGTTTCGGCCAGGATTTCAATTCCATCAATTTTTTCGATGATAACACCCGGTTTGATCTTAGTGCCGGCATTTGTTAAGGGGCCCTTTTCCAGAACCTCGTCTATCATAAGGCCATTTCCATAATATTTCCTGGCGATAAAGGCACCTAACCTGGCGGTTTTATCACTGTCGGGTGTTTTTTTATTATATCTTGAACCGGTATGTGAACCGTTCAGCTCTCCCAGTAATTCACTTAACATTTCTGCGAAATCATAGTTATTATTGATATATGGAAGAAACCTGATATATTCCTTTTTATAATAGTCCCAGTCAACGCCATGAAGTTCAGGATCATAGAATTTTTTCTTGACCTGCCGCCATACATGCTCAAACATGTACGCCCGTTCTTCATATTCATTTAAATAAAATTCTGCTTTATAGGTAACCGGTGTTTTCTTTTTGTCTTTTATGTTAATCTTGAACATCTTTCCATTGGAAAAAACAAAGAGGATTTTACCTTCTTTGTCTATCTCCAGGTTTCCACCCCGGCCATCAAGTTTAACAAATAATTTCGTCTCTTTTTTATAAAAATCATGTACCCATAAATCGTACCCATTTTCAAACTTACTAAGATAATACAGGTTCTCCCCTTCGGGGTCAATTACTGCATCCGCCAGCCTTGAAGAGTGGATTGTCAGTCTAACGATGCGATCTTTTCTACCTTCCAAATCAATTTCTAATGGCTCTGTTTTTTTCTCCTCTTTTTCTGGGTTTTCCTTTTCTTCCATATTTTTTCCTTCCTCTTTCTCCTTTCTCTTTTTCTCTTCCTTCTCCTTTTCCTTCAGTGCTTCGTATTCTTCTTTGCTCAATTTAAACCTGTCAAAAGCTTCTTTGTCAAAAAACATCCCAAACACATCAGTTTGTGCCCCCCAACCACCATGACTTCTTAGTCCCATCCTGTCAGAGTACCACATCATCATTTTCCCGTTCATCATCCATTTTCCACCGGAATCAGTGTACCCGCTTTGTGTAAGATTAGTGATTTCCTGTTTTCCATCAGCATCAACAAGGGCCATATCGCCGTGAAAACGTTTATCAATTTCATCAAATTCTACAATAAACCATTCCCCGTCAGGAGACCAACGGTACCATTGATCCCCATCAGCATAACTAAAATTATATTTCCCATCCAGGATTACTCTTTCCTGCCTTGTTTTTAGATTAATAACTTTCAATGTTGTTCGTTCTTCCAGAAAAGCCACCTCTTTCCCATCTGGAGAATAAGAAGGCTCAAATGTCTCTTCTCTCTTCTCAACAATTGCTTCTTCCTCCAGTATAGTTGCGCCGGCGAAATGTTTTTCTTCCTCTCTCGCTATTTTTGTTTGATAAATATTCCAACTCCCGTTCCGTTCGGAAGCATAAAGAACAGCCCGGCCATCAGGGCTAAAACTAACCGATCTTTCCTGCTCCGGTGTGTTGGTTATTCGCTTGGTGGTTCCATAATCCACGGAGGTAACAAATACCTCACCCCGTATAATAAATGCCATTTCTTTTCCATCCGGCGAAACACTCATCTCTGTTGCCCCGTTAGTCAGTTGTTTGAATTTCACTTCTGTATCCTGATCATTTATTCTAATTATCACTGGAATTCTTACAGGATCACTCCCCTCCTCCATGGTATATATCTCTCCATGAAACCCAAAACAGAGCGTGCCGTTATCCGATATACTCAGAAATCGAATAGGGTTATTTTCAAAAAATGTTAATTGTGTGATCTGTTCAGAATTGTTCAGCGCTAATTTGCACACATTAAAATCGCCAAACTGTTCACTCAAAAAGTAGATATCTGTTTCATTATTTGCAAAAACAGGATTTCGGTCTTCTCCACGAAAAGAGGTTAATTTTGTATGTTCTTTACTGCTCATATCATAGATCCAAACATCTCTGGCCACAGAAGAAACATGGTGTTTTCTCCAACTGTTTTCATATCCCTTTCGATCGTGGTAAAGAATTTTATCCCCTTTTTTATTCAAAACGGGTTGAAGGGCAGGGGTAGAAAGCAGCTGTATTTCTCTGCCACCCTTAATTGATACTTTGTATAGTTCAGGTAATACCCCTGATGGAAACTGAACATTTTCCGGAATATCCTCTATCGTTGCAGTAAATAACACCTCTTCTCCGTCCGGGGTGAAACAGGCTGGAAATTCGCCTGTTGAATGAAAGGTAAGCCTGTTGGCCTTGCCACCTGTTGCCGGAATAAGAAAAACATCAAAATTCCCATACCGGTCCGAAGCAAAAGCAATCTGTTTGCTATCGGGCGACCATACCGGCTTATAATCATAAGCTTCATGGATAGTTAATATTATTGCCTCACCTCCCTGACTGGGTACGATATAAAGATCGCCTTTATAGGAAAAAGCAATTGTTTCACCATCGGGCGAAATAACCGGGTAACGCATCCAAAGGGTTGGTTCTTGTGATAATACTTCAATCACCAGGAAAAGGGTAATTACGGAAAAAAGTGTTTTCATGCGCAGGAAGAATAAAGAGATAAAAAATTAATATAAAAAGACAAAAGTATTGTATTTCTTGATCCCCTTGCTTTTTCAAACAATAGGGTCTGGTATT
>CBDUSM010000046.1:0-7841 GCA_965369825.1 uncultured Bacteroidales bacterium | reverse complement strand
GGGTATAAAATCCCAGGTTGAAAAGAGATGGTAACTGTAAAATAAACCAGCCCTTAAAGACATCGAAAACCATAACAGGAATGCCGGGTTTCCAACCAAGAACCCTTATCGTGTTTGTTGCGCCTGCGTTTCCACTGCCTTTTGTTCTTATATCAACATGATAAAACAGTTTACCTACCAAAACTGCTGTAGGGAATGAACCTATTAAATAAGCCAGTATTATTATGGCTATGGTTTGGATATTAATCATCAATAAATCCGTCATAGTGCCTGCATTTTACGTAAAAAGTCAATGGCTTTTCTCCTTGTGGATATGATATATTTGTATTTGTATTTACTATCCTTCAGTTTTAACGTTCTATGTTTTTCTATAATGTTCCTTAATAGTTGGTTATAATTATCGTTGGATGAGTAAGATTGCATTAAATGATTGCTAAAATGGAAAAAGTACCATTCCTTATTGTTAATTTGCAAATAAATATTCAGTCTATCGCCTCCTCTTTTCTTAGAAAGTTCTATATAACCATCTACTTTTTTGTTAATTTGCTCATCATTGATGCTACCTATCCCGATTTGCCCAATTGATATATAAGAGCGGGTAAGTTGATTCCATGTTAGTTTTACATCAGAAAAGAACAAAGTGTTTTCGAGCGCTGTTGGCGGTTTTTTAACATATCCATATAGATGAATTTCGGAGTTAATCCTGTCTGCTTCCTCCTTTCCCAGCATATCAGCCAGGGCTTTTTTGTATTTTTTATTTGAGATACTGCTGGCATCTAAGTTAGCTTTGTTCAGGTTTTCAACAATGATGTCCAGCACCTCATCAGAAAAATGAAAGTCTACCCCCATTACGATATTGAACTGGGTTGAATCGGGGATCATATAATGGGATACATTACCAAAAGTTGATAAATTAACCTCCCCATAATCAATTCCAAGATCGAGTTTACCTTCTCCATACAAGATACATAATCTGTTGCTCAGGCTTAAATAATTACCTTCAATGGTCTTTTTTTTCAACAAGTCCATGCTTCCAATTCTGAATTCCTCAGATATTTTATCATAATGAAGAAAACCGTCTGCTGTTATTATTTCAGTATCGCTGTAACGATCTTTTCCGATAAAAAATGCGGGGTATATATCCTGCCCTAGGGTAAGAAGGAGAGCATCAGATAAGGCCACCTTCTGCAGATCATAGAGTTTTTTCTCGATGGGCAAATAAATATTATTGGGGTCGAGTTCCCCTTTGAAAGCCACCCATCCGGGCTGTAATTCATCACAATCCTGATTAATTCTAAAGCCTCCGTCAAAAGTCAGGAATTTTCTTTGCGAATGAAAGATAGCCTCACCTTTGAATTCAAAGAAAGGATTAAACGAAAAATTAGCTTCTTCACTAATTGTAGCAGTGCCATATGTTTTATTGTTCTTATCAATACTGATAGGGTCGAATGTTAACTGATATATTTCTCCCGCCTCATCCATATAGTCGTATTTCCCCTTTGCTTTTAAGTTATTTCTTGAAAGTATATTAACTTCAGCATCGTAGATAATGTGTTGCTTGGATGTTGTGTCAGCTATGATGGTTGCATCAACAAGTGGCTCCATCTTACCATTTTCAAGGATAGTAACCTTTTCATCTTCAGGAAATATAGCGGCATCAGCCACACGAATCAGCTTTACCTCATCAGCATATAAGATGTAGTCATGTAGATCATACGTAGCTTTTAGTGAGAAGAATTTAAGAGAATCCTGGAGAGGATTAAGCGACATAAATTCGGAGCCGGAAAGGTCTGCATCAATCAACTCTATCATCGATAAAGTATTTAGCAATAATGTATCAACTGATTGGCTGTTGGTTAGCGAAATTCGTTCGTCATCCATATACCAGTCAAGTTCATCCATGTAGCATCTGTACATATTTACCGGAAATTCAACGGTTGATTCTTTACCTGTGGTTCTGAATTCGCCTTTTCTGTTAAAAAAGTCAATGTGTGTTTTGTACTCATTGGTGGTCATGGCAAGCTCTGAAGCGTCAACGGTTCGGAGCCTGAGATCAGCCGTATCAGCATCAAGCTCATGATGGCTAAAAACGAACTGGTTTGATTCAACCTCTGTTTGTTCGATGGTAACAAGGCCCCGACCGGTTAACCTTTCAGGAGTTAACACCAGGTTTCCATCCAACAAGGCTTCATTATTATACATGTTAAAAGGATTATCTTTACCATTCTCAACCAACATTGAATCTGAATAGGGAAGCCAGTGCAGAAAAGCATCATAAGATAGCACTGATGGGTATTCTGTTATACCGATTAGTTCATCAATAATAAATGTTTCCGTTACAGCATTAGCAGAATCAGGATAAAAAATAAATGCATCTGATGTCGTGGTTGCAGCCAGGTATGTTAACACCCCATCACCAACCAACCCTTTGTTGCTTAATTGGATGTCGTTATAAAAGGTGCCTTTTCCTCCGTATACCGGATAACCCTCTTCTGGTGTAAGTTGATGAAAGCCAAGCGAATAGTCCTCTTGCACCTTGATGGGTTGTTCTATTACAGGGAAAATACCTGCCGAAATGAGTTTTCCATCAAATGCTATGGCTTCTGTGGAAAATGTTTTAAGGCTGTCGAAAGTGAATGGATAAACCTGAAAGTAAAAAGTATCTTTTTTATATGCTCCGTTTCCTGTTTCCTGATCGTCATAATAGACATACGACTCCTCATGGCTAATGAAATATGGATAATTGGGATAAGACTGCAGGCTTGATTTATTTTGTGGGTTATCAATCCATAAAGTACCGGTTAGATCTTCAATGGCAGACTGAACAGGGATTTTACCTAGTCCAAACGGTGTGTAAATTGGAACATCCAGGGTTAATGAGTCAATAACAGGCATATTCAAAAGAAATGAAGCGTAATCAAAAATGCAATTGCTAGCATAGAAATGCAAATACCCTGCATCAATTTGACCGGAGAAAAGGATGTTTCGATCCTTTTTCATGACAACGCGATTACCTCTGGGATAAATATAAACTTGCTGAGAATCACTAAGGAAGACTTCCGGAACACCTTTTATGGTCAGATCAAATGTATTTATGTTTAAGCTTGCATTGCTTTCACCTTTAACAAAGGAGTTGAATCGAATCACATCATAATCGATTTTTTTATTTTTTGCATCAACATGTTGAAATAATTTATCTTTTATTTCAATAAAGTCCTGCGTGGAATCATAATTTAAGTAACCATTTGCTGCCAGGTTGATGAGCAGTAATCTAATTTGATCCTGTGATAATTTCATATGTTCGGCAAGCTCATAAACAAAAAACTGTCTGGAGCTGTTATTTCTGCAAAAGTTTCTTATTATCACCAGTGGGTGATCATCTGAAATACCGGCAATCCTGTCGAAGCGCTTTTCCGAATAAAAATTGTTTGATTCAAAAGTTGCTCTGCTCTCGGTATTCAGGCCTTTGATTTTTTCCATCCGAATAATTGAATCGTTCAATTTCCAGTTCATCGTTTCAAAGTACATATCTATTTCATGGTATGTATTAAAAAACGGACTTAACGAAACGCCCTCGTCATTACGGATCAGGGTTAACTCTTTATTGTCATTGAGGTATCTTGCCTGCAACAAAGGATGATAGATTGAGTCGGTATCGAAATAGATAGTAACGGAAGCCTGTTTTGACGCTAAACGATCTTTCCTGATACTAAATCGTTTAGACCTAAGTACCAGGAACTCTTCATTTTTTCGTTTAAAAATAATTTGGGCATCCCGCTCATTATTCCCTGTACCCAAAAACCTGTTTCCCTCCATAGAGAAACCACCATCATAGTCAACATTATTAAAAAGATTAATGATCTGAATTCTGGTATTATAAGATGTGAATTTAGGGTAGGTGGCATTTCCCGCATTTGTATTTGCTTTTACTTTATCGTGTAATTTTCCCCCAAGCGGCTGTTTGAATTTTTTGCTGTTGAAATATAACACTGAGTCTGCTATATAGTTTGAAAACTGTAACTTTATGGAATATTGCGTTAGCCTGGCAAACACCCCGGCCTTGTCAAACCCGGCTCTTTCCCAGGTAACAAGACCATTTGTTCCTTGCCATAAATTCGATAGAGGAAAAAAAACACCATTTGTGTTGAATATATGGATGCTATCTCTACTTGCAAAACAAATGAGCGTAACATTTTTCAAAGTAAAATAGGGTACACTGTCGTAATTGAATGAATAATTCCCATTTCGAAATACCCAGTTATTCCCTTTCTTGTTATAGAGGAAATTACTTTCAAACAGATTGCTAACTGATTCAAGGAAGGCTGGAAGATAACGTCTTTTTTTTGTAGTTATTAAAGGCGGTAAGCTTGAATGAAATGCGTCAAGTTCGGGTTTGGAGTTTTCTTTCTTAACGAAATAATAAACACTTTTCAGGTAGAAATAGAAATAAGGATAAGGCTTCATTTTTTCACGCAGCATCATATTGGAAGTTTGATAAACCTTTTCACGTTGTTCCGTAGAAAATGAGCCGAACCTCCATTCCCCTTCAAACTTATCGAGCATCTCTTTAATCTCTTTGCTTCTAGCATCACTGGCATTGTGAAAGAAAGCTCTCAGCTCACTCATGAATATTTCCTGGTCAGGAGTAAATTTTTCAATTTCCTGTGAATGGGCTTCAGCAAAACAGGATAATATCAGGCTAATGATGAAAAAACATCTGAATGCCAGCATATATGCGGAGTTATTCTTCATTATTTACCTTTTTAGTTAACACTACAGCTGCCCAATTTTTTTTATTGATGGAATAACTGAATTCCAATCCGTTTTCTTGTGCGGTTTTTTTTATAATGGTTATATCCTTGGTCAGAAAGCCACTCAATACAAGTGTCCCATCCGTATTTAAGCAATTTTTATATACTGGTATATCCTTAATTAAAATATTCCTGTTAATATTTGCTAAGATCAAATCATATTTTCTTGTTCCAAGAGTAGATGCATCACCAAGATAAACGATTACGTCAGAAACATTATTTTTAATGATGTTTTCCTTTGTGTTATTATAAGCCCATTGATCATTATCAATTGCAGTAACCTGAATTGCACCCATTTTTGCGGCCAGAATAGCTAATACACCGGTTCCACAACCCATGTCCAGAACAGTCATTGATGTTGGGTTTATCTCAAAAAGAAGCTCAATCATCATTGCTGTTGTTTCATGATGAGCTGTCCCAAACGACATTTTGGGCTCAATAATAATATCAAATTTCAGGTCCGGCACCGGTTTGTGAAAAGGTGCTCTGATTGCGCATTTACCTGGAATAATGACAGGTTTATAATTTGATTCCCATACAGCATTCCAGTTTTTGTCATTAATAAGGTTATGCTCCAATGTGATGATAGTTGAATTTTTTTTAATAAACTCAAGATCATTTACTGCTTCAAAGTCAAATTTATTTGCAGGAATATAAGCCTGTAAGCGTTCAGTCTCCTCCATAAAACTTTCAAAACCGATTTCTGCTAATTCAGCTGTTATGATTTCTCTAAGCAATTGGTTTTTTGGTAACCTAAGTATTAACTCAATATAATCCACTTAGAAACTATTTACAATTTTAATAAACTCCTCAGCAACCAGAGATGCCCCGCCAATAAGCCCTCCATCAACATCAGGATTCGAAAAAAGTGAGGATGCATTTTTCGCATTACAGCTACCACCATAAAGAATGGTTGTTTTTGCTGCAACCTCTTTCCCTTGATTTTTTTCAATAATTTCACGAATAAAAGCATGCATTTCCTGCGCTTGTTCAGGTGTGGCAGTTGCTCCTGTGCCAATAGCCCAAACGGGCTCATAGGCAATAATAATATTACTAAAAGCATCATGATCAAGGTGAAAAACAGCCTCTTCCAATTGCTTTTGTATTACCTCGAAATGTTTTCCGGCTTCTCTTTCAGGTAGAATTTCTCCGCAACAATAAATTGGGATAATGGAATTATTAATGGCAATATCAATTTTTTGTTTTAAAATATCGTTTGATTCGTTGAAATATTTTCGGCGCTCCGAGTGACCTATAATGCAATAATCTACATTCATTGACTTCAACATCATAGCAGACACTTCTCCTGTGTAAGCACCTGATTCAGCCTGATAAATGTTTTGCCCGCTAACCTCAAATTCTCCTTCAGTGGCAGCAACATCCCCTGCTAATTCAAGATAAACAGCTGGAGGGGCAATAATGACCAGGGCCTCTGATTCTTTTTTTTCAGCCAACAGCCCGGAAATTTCATTTATCAGATCATCAGCTTCAGTAAAGGATTTATTCATCTTCCAATTAGCGGTAACAATTTTTTTTCTCATAATAGAACAATTTTTAGTTTATGAATAGCGAATTCTTGGATCAAGAAAACCATAAATGATGTCTACAAAAATATTAATAAACACGAGAATAATTGAAATAAAAAGAACAGCACCCATGATAACAGGGAGGTCGTATTTTTCAAGAGCATCAACGATTACAACACCTATCCCGTTCCAATCAAAAACATATTCAACAAAAACAGCCCCTGCTGTCAGTGATGCAAACCACCCTGAAACAGCAGTTATTACAGGGTTAAGGGCATTTCTAAGTGCATGTTTAAAAATAACCTGGTAATAGGTAAGTCCCTTGCTTTTTGCTGTTCTGATAAAATCTTGTGAAAGGACTTCGATCAGCGAGCTGCGTGTTAACTGAATTACAACTGCAAGAGGGCGAATGCCAAGTGTAAAGGCCGGCAAAATAATATTTTTAAGATCGAGATATTTTCCTTCACCAAAATCGTCAACAGTATATAAACTTCCTACCATATTTAAACCTGTGAATTCGGCCAGTACAAATGCAAATATCCAGGCAGTAAGGATTGCTGCAAAAAATGAAGGAATGGACATGCCCATGATAGAGAATATTTGTGCCAGCTTATCGAAAAACCTGTTTTTTTTAACTGCGCTAATAGTACCGATGATTGTCCCAAGCACCATGGCGAAAGTAATAGAAACGACAGCGAGGAGCAATGTTTTGGGAATCGCTTCTGACAGAATCTCCGAAACCCTTCTTTTACTTTGGTATGATCTTCTGAGGTATGGTTTTTTAATAATGATAATTCCATGGCTACCTATTGCAAGAATATTTTTATAGCCTGTATATTTAGTACTGTCAAGATACCAAAAACTATCCGGACTATCCTTGACATGGTAGGAGACAGGCGATAAATCATTTAGAAAATTAACATATTGAGTAAATAAAGGTTTATCGAGGCCCAGCTCCTTGCTTATTGCCTCGACAGTAGTTATATCAGACCGTTGTCCAAGCATCATACGAGCAGGGTCACCAGGTAAAACATGAAAAAGGGCAAAGACAACGGTAATAACTCCCAATAATACAAGGAAACCATAAAACAATCGTCTGAAAATATATCTGGTCATAAAGGGTTGAGTTCAAAATAAATGATAAAAGCCCAAAACAATAAACACCCTACCTTGTCATTTTTTTAGCTGTTTATATTTATTTAAAAAATAATCATTTCCCAGTGTGAACCGACAGGTTAACCCGTCGGTTCATATTAGTTTCATTTTACGTTTATTTTTTTTGGCTTTTTAAGACATTTTTTTTTAATGAAATATAATCCGGGAAACCACGATAATGCCATTTATTTATTATAACTCCATCTTTAAGAAGTAATAACCCGGGGTTTGAACGAATCATTGTTTTAAGTACGGTATCATCAGCGTTGTATATTTCATAGTCGATAAAATGGGTTGCTTTGAATTTGTTAATTTCTTCATTTGTTGCATTGGTCAAAAGAATGAATGA